>DPKT01000227.1 GCA_003542385.1 Desulfomicrobium sp. | reverse complement strand
GTTGTCGGCCATGCCCACGGCCTCGTACCCGGCCGTGGACACCGCCGCCAGACGGTTGCCGCCGATGGCCTTGCCGTGCAGCCCCTTGGCCAGCATGCACAGCTCCGTGAACTGATTGAAGGAGCGGACCACGATGGCCCCGGCCTGGGTCAGGCAGGACTCGCAGACCGTGTAGTCCCCGGCCAGGGACGCCGTGTGGCTGGAGGTCGCGGTCTTGCCCTCGGGCGTGCGGCCGGCCTTGTAGAAGACGATCTCCTTCCCGGCCAGCACGGCCTGGCGCACGGCGCGGGTGAAGTGCACGCCGTCGAGGTCGTTGAACCCCTCGCAATAGACGCCGACCACATCCATGTCCGGATGGTCCTTGAAATAGGCCATGAGGTCGCCCAGGGTCAGGTCGTTCTGGTTGCCGATGGAGATGAGGTAGGCCGGGTCCAGCTCGGGGGCGCGGCTCATGCGCGTGGCCATGAACGCCCCGGACTGGCTGATGAAGGCCGAGTTGCGGTGGTAGCGCCCGCGCGCCTTGGGCAGCTTCTCTTCGGGGATGAACCAGGTGTCGTAGCGCCCGGGATGAGAGATGACGCCCATGGAATTGCCGCCAAGGAAGACCGGCCCGTCGCCGCTGCGGTGCCCCTCGTCGATGCGCTCCATGATGCGCCGGGCCAGCTCACGACTGTCCGGCGTCTCGCCCAGGCCGCCGGGGATGAGCAGGACGGACGCGGCCTTGCCCGTCTCCATGACCTCCTCGATGAGCTGCGGGACGCCCTCGGCCGCCACGGCCACGACGAAGAGGTCCACGGGCTCCGTCAGGGCCGTCAGGCTCGGCGCGCAGGATACCCCGTCCACCTCGGAGGCCGAAGGGTGGATCACGGTGACGTTCTCGGCCGGAAAGCCGTGGGCCAGGACGTTCTGCAGGATGACCCGCCCGAAGTTCCGGCGCGAGGTGGACACGCCGATGATCCCGATGCGAGCCGGATGGAGCAGGGCGTCGATGCGCTCCACGGGCCGCGGCGCCTTGAAGGACGATGGGCGCTCGGAAAAGCGGCACATGCCGTCCAGGGGCACCATCATGAAGTCCTGGAAGGCGAAGGGGTTGATCTCCAGTTCCTCGATGACGAAGGGAGCGTCCGCCCTGGTCGGCGAGAAGAAATTCCCGACCTGGATGAAGGCGGAGAAGCATTCGATGAGCTGCTCGTCGGCCACCACGCGTTTCTGCCCGCGCGCCTTCCCGGTCAGGACCCTGTAGGACACGGTCCTGCGGAAGAGCTCGAAAAAGGACTCGCCGTCGTTGAGTTCCGTGGAGGCCGAGATGATGCTGCGGTTCTTGCGGAAGTTCTCGGCCAGGAGTTCCGTGTTGGTCCCGCCCACGCCCGCCGTGAGAACCATCCCGAACTCGCGGGTGGCGCGAAGGCCCACGAGGAGCTCGTTGCCGAAGGAGCCCGAGTCCGGCGGCAGGAACTGGACCATGAGCACGCCGCGGATGTCCTGGGAGATGGCCGAAACCAGTGCGTCCCCGGCCAGGCCGGCGTACCGCTCCGGCGCGTGGTCGGGCCGGCGCTCGATGCGGTCGGCGTAGCTCTCGGCCACCTCGTACATCATCCGCCGCCAGGTGGAGCGGATCCTGTCGGGCTGCTTCGGCACGACCCGCACCCCGCCCACGTCGCTCTTGTGCACGATGAAGGGGGACACGATCTTGAGCACGACCTTGTCCCCGGGCAGGGACAGCAGCTCCTCGTCCGGGGGGCGCGTGCCGGCGCGCAGGAGGATGTTGCGGGGCGGAGTCTCGGAGCCCAGGTTCCGCAGCAGGTCGTAGACCTCGTGCTCGAACAGGAAGCGCCGGTTTTCCCCGGAGGCGCCCTGGAACAGTCTGGTCATGGCCGGAAAGTCGATATGTGTCGCAACCTTGAGAGCGGGCATGTCGCCTCCTCGTTATGGACGTCCTTGTCGGCCTCCGGAACCTCCGGGGCGATATGCACATGTACAGGGGACGGAAACCGTATGCAAACCGGGGCAGGCCCCGACATGCGTTTGATGTATGGACATTTCCCCGAAACGATGCAAGCTGGGGAACATGAACACGAACCTGAGGCGCTTCGCCTACTCCATCCCCTGGAACCTGTTCCTGCTGACCGCCGGCAGCTTCTTCTTCGCCCTCGGCGTCAAATCCCTGGCCGTGCCCCATGGCTTCCTGACCGGAGGCGTCTCGGGCATCGCGCTGCTCATCTTCTATTTCACCAAGACCCTGAGCCCTGGGCTCTGGCTCCTCGTCCTGAACATCCCGATCGCCGTGTTCGGCTGGATCATGGTCAGCCGACGTTTCCTGCTCTACACCGTCTACGGGATGCTGGCCATCACGGCCTGGATGGAACTCCTCACCATCACCTTTCCGGTGCACGACCGGCTCCTGGCGGCCATCGCCGCCGGCATCCTGGCCGGCACGGGTGTCGGCATCAGCCTGCGTTCCCTGGGGTCATCCGGGGGCCTGGACATCATCGGCATCATCCTGCACCAGCGCTTCGGCTTCCGCATCGGGCAGATCAGCTTCCTCTTCAACGCCACCCTCTTCACGGCCAGCTTCGCCCTCATGGACCCGGACCTGGTTCTGTATTCCCTGGTCCTCGTCTTCGTCACCGGGCAGGTCACGGACTACGTCCTGAGCATGTTCAACCAGCGCAAGCTCGTCTTCATCGTGTCCGAGCATGCCGGGGCCATCGCCGACGCCATCATGAAGGAGGCGCAGAGGGGGGTCACGCTGCTGGAGGGACGCGGCGGCTACACGGGCCTGCCGAAACAGGTCGTCATGACGGTGGTCAACAACGTGCAGCAGAAAAAACTCGAAGAACTGATCTTCACGCTGGACCCCGAAGCCTTCGTCATTTTCGAGAACACGTTCAATGTCATCGGCAAAGGCTTTTCGCGGCGCAAGGTATACTGATACCGCGAAACCCGCCGAACAACACCCCGAACAAGGATGCGAAGCATGAAGCGCCTCCTCGGCCTCTGGCTGCTGTCCGCGTGTGCGGCCTTTGCGGTTCTTACCGGCTGCGCCGGCAAGCAGCCGCCCACGGCTCCGGAACCCCCGCCCCCGGTCCGGACGGAAATCCCGGAGTTGCCCGAGACGCTGCCGGATGTGCTGCTGCACGTCCCCCAGCGCGTCGAGCAGGCTGTGCCCCTGTCGGATTCCCCTCTGCTGGGGCTTGCGGAACAGGTCATCCTGCACGAGCGGGCTCTGGAGCGCTTTTTTGCACCGTGGGACCTGGCCCGGACATCCATCCCGGCCAAGGAGGCCTTCTGGGGCACGGCGGCCTACGGCACCAAGCAGGGTTATGCCGAAAACCTCCAGCCCTACCCCAGGGAGCGTTGGGACAAGACGGTCGCCCTGCAGGACATGGCCTTCTATCCGTCCATGGCACTCCCCGCCATCGCCACGCGCAACACCGCCCTGCGCGTCCTGCCCTCGCTCCGCCCGTTCTTCCTGAACCCCGACCTGCCGGGGGAGGGCTTCCCCTTCGACTATTTCCAGAACAGCGCCCTGTGGCTTGGCACGCCCGTCTTCATCTCCCACGTTTCCCGGGACCGGGCCTGGGTGTATGTGGAGACGGCCTTCACATCCGGCTGGGTGCGCCAGGAGGATGTGGCCCTGGCCGACGAGCCTTTCCGCAAGGAGTACCGCACGCGCGTCATGGCCGCCGTGCGCGAGGACGAGACGCCGCTCGTCGGGGCGGGGAAATATCTTGGGCAGGCGCACATCGGAGCCATTTTCCCCCTGCATTCCCATATGGGGCAGGACCTCGTCGTCAGGGTCCCCCTGCGCGACGCCGACGGCAGGGCGCGGACCGGGCTGGCCCAGCTCGGCCCGCAGCAGGCGGCCCCCATGCCCCTGCCACTGACCTCGCGGAC
>DPKT01000168.1 GCA_003542385.1 Desulfomicrobium sp. | reverse complement strand
CCGAAGGCGTCGACGGCGTGCCCGAGGTAGCGCTGGCCCACGGGGAAATGGGGCGGCGTGCTCGTGTTGCGGATGAGGCTCCCGGGGCGGATGCCGCGCATCTCGCCGTAGGGCATGAGCAGCATGACGTCGTCGCGGAAGCCTACGACCTCGGCGTTGATGACGGGCCGGTTCGGGTCGCCGGGGAGCAGCTGGCACACGGAGCCCAGGGGGGCCTTGATGCCGCGGCCTTCGGCCACCAGGCCCACGACCTTGGTCACCTTGCCGTAGGCCTGGGCCGGCTGCAGGCCCGAGAGGAGCTGCAGCGTGCCGTCCAGGTCGGCCGTCATGAATTGTCCTTGAACCCGTCGAGGATGGCCCGGACCTGTTCGAAGCGGCTGGCCACGGAGTTGTCCACCAGGCCGTCCCCGCTCTCGATGCGCACGCCGCCGAATTCGAGGTCCGCGCACTGGCAGACGCGCAGTTCCGGCAGATCGGGGCGCTGCTCGCGGGTTTTCTCGACGAGGCTTCTGGCCAGGTCCAGATCGGCCGGGCAGACGTGGACCGTGATGCAGCCCGTGGTCTGCAGCTGGGCCATGGCCTCCTCGAAAAGTGCGTTCAGCACGCGTTCGCGCTCCTCGTCGAGCATCACGCCGAGAGTCTTCTCGAAAGCGAGCTGCAAGACCCTGAAAAGGGTCTGCCGGTGTTCGGCGGTGACGCGTTCCTTCTCGGCGTTCAGCGCGGCCTGCAAGTCGCCGAGGAAACCGGAGACCTTCGCTGCCTCGGCCGTGGCGAGAGCATTGACCTCGTCCCGGGCGGCCGCCAGCCCTTCGTCCCTGGCCTGGCGGCGGATCCGCTCGGCCTCGGCCAGGGCCTGGGCCAGGATCTCCCTGGCCATCTGTTGGGCGCGTTCCCGTACCTGTTCCATGTATCTGGCCTCTGTTTCCTCGTTCCAGGTTGCGGCCGCGGGGCGGTTCATGGCGCTGAAGTCGCCGTGGCGCAGGCCGTGGATGAGCCGTCCGGTGAGGGGAGGGTGCTCAGACAAGGACTTCGCCTCCGCTGCCGGCGATGACGATGCGGCCCTCGGCCTCCAGGCGGCGCACCTGCTTGACGATGTTCTGCTGAGCGGCCTCGACTTCCGAGAGTTTGACCGGGCCCATGATCTCGAGGTCCTCGCGGATCATGTTGCCGGCGCGCTCGGACAGGTTCTTGAAGAACTTCTCGCGCAGCTCCTCGGGGGCGGTCTTGAGGGACATGGTCAGGTCCTCGTTGCTGATCTCCTTGAGGATTTCGCGGATGCCGCGGTCGTCGATCTTCATGATGTCCTCGAAGACGAACATGAGCTGCTTGATCTCCTCGGCCAGCTGCGCGCTCTCCTCCTCGATGTCGGCCATGATCTCCTCTTCCGTGGCCCGGTCGATGGCGTTCAGGATCTCGGCCACGGAGCTCACGCCGCCCACCTTGCGGCCTTCCTTGCCGCCGATGGCGATGAGTTGGCTCTGCAGCACGCGGTCCACTTCCACGAGCATCTCCTCGGCCACGGCCTCCAGCTTGGCAAGGCGGATGAGCACCTCGGCCCGCACGCCCGGGCTCATGTTCTGCAGCAGGTTGCCGGCGCTCTCAGGAGGCAGGTGGCCCAGGATGAGGGCCAGGGTCTGCGGATGCTCGTTGCGCAGGATCTGGGCCAGGATCTTGGGGCTGACGTTGCCGAGCTCCTTGAAGGGCACGGGGCCCGACTCGAAATCGAGTTCGTCCAGGATGTAGCGGGCCGTGTCGGAATCCAGGTTGGAGGAGATCATCTTGCGCACCTGCTCGGGGCCGCCGTAGAGCATCTCCTTGCCGATGGTCATGGCCTGGTTGAACTCGCGAAGCACTTCCTCGGCCTGCTCCTTGCCCACGCTGTCGAGCTTGGCCATGGCCCGGGACACGGCCGTGATCTCGGAGCGGTCGAATTTCTTGAAGACCTCCGAGGCGAAGGAGTCGCCCAGGGCCAGGATGAGGATGGCCGTCTTCTGGGGTCCGGTCAGCTTTCCGACGGGTAGTGCCATTTATGCTTCTCCCTGAGTCAGCCACTGGCGCATGATCATGACCGCCTGGTCCATGTTCTGGTCCACCAGCTGCTGCGCCAGATGCTTGGCGTTCTCGATGCGCTTGACCGCGTCCACGGCGGCCAGATCCTCTTCGCTCATGCCCTCGGTCAGGGCCATGAGCTCCTGGGCCGCGCCGAGCTCCTGGGCCTCCTGCACGGTGGTGGGCTCCGCGACCTTGGGCCGGATGAGGGCCAGGACCACGGGGCGGGCCACGAAGAGCAGGAAGAGCAGGATGACCAGCGTGTTCAGGAGCGGCTTGCCCAGGAGCTGGAAGTACCTGGAGGCCACGTCCAGCAGCGGGGCCTGCTCGGCTCCGGCCGGTTCGCCGAAGGAGATGGAGGAAACCTCGATGGCGTCCCCGCGGTTCTCGTCGAAGCCCACGGCGCGCTGCGTCAGCTGGCGCAGCTGCGCGAGCTGGTCGGCGGGCAGGGCTTCGAAGGCGAATGTCCCATCTTGCTGCTGCGTGTACTTCCCGTCAACCAGCACGGCCACGCTCAGGCGCTTGATGCTGCCGACCTGGGAAACGATCTGCTGCTCCTCGCGGTTGATGTCGAAATTGGTCGTGGCGGAGGTGCGCGTGCTGGACTGGGCCGTGCCCGAGGCCATCTGGTCGTTCTCGCCCTGGTAGTTGGGGTCGGGCGTGCCGCCGGCGACATTGGCCGAGCCGCGGCTCTCCTCCTCGCTCTTGACCTCGCTGCGGACCACCGCTGATTTGGGGTCGAAGATTTCCTTGCGGATGGTCGTGCGGTTGAAGTCCAGGTCTGCGTTGACCCTGGCGATGACCCGGCCGGGGCCGAGGATGGGCACCAGGAGCTGCTCGATGCGCTGTTCGAGGCTTCGCTGCAGGCCCGTCTGATATTCGAGCTGCGTGGAGGTCATGCCCGTCATGTCCGTTTCGGACTTGGGTTCGTACAGGACCTTGCCCCGGCTGTCGGCCAGGGTGATGTGTTCGGCCGTCATGCCTTCGACGCTGGTGGACACCAGGTTGACGATGGCCTGGACCTGCTGGGCCGAGAGGGAACGTCCCCCTTTGAGCTTGAGCATGATGGCAGCCGACGGCGGGGCCTGCTCCTCGACGAAGAGGCTCTTGTTGGGCAGCACCAGGTGCACGCGGGCGCTCTCGACCTCGGCCAGTTCCGAGATGGTGCGCGACAGCTCGCCCTGCAGGGCGCGCTGGTAGTTGATGCCCTGGACGAAATTGGTCTGGCCGATGTTGTTCTCGTCGAAGAGTTCGAAACCCACGCCCTGGCCGTGCAGGGAGCCTTCGCCGGCCAGCTTGAGCCGGGCCTCGTAGACCATGTCGGCAGGCACCAATATGGCCGAGCCACCTTCGGAGATCTGGTAGGGGATCTTCTCCTTCTGCAGGTAGCTGACCACGCTGGCGGCGTCTTCCTGGTAGAGCTGGCTGTAGAGGACCCTGTAGTCGGTTCTGTTCATCCAGAAGATCATGCCGAAGAACGTGAGGATGAGCGAGGCCAGCAGCCCTCCGAGGAGGATGCGCTGGGCCAGGGATTTGTTCGTCCAGAAGTCCGTGGCCTTGGCCAGAGTGTTCTGCAGAAATGGGGGCATGGTGAGTCCTCGTTGTGATTACGGATCAGAACTGCATGCGCATGAGTTCCTGGTAGGCCTGCATGACCTTGTTGCGCACGGCGGAGGTCATGTCCATGGCCAGTCCCGCCTTCTGCAGGGAGATCATCAGCTCGTGCACGTTCTGGGATTTGCCCGAGGCGAAATCCTGGATCATGCGCGCCTTTTCGGTCTGCATGTCGTTGACCTTGGCCAGGGACTCCTCGATGGTCTCGGCGAAGGACTGGGTCGCCTCGGCCGTGGCGCTCTTCTTGGCGCCGAGTCCCTTGGGATTGTTCAAAAGCTCGCTGGCCGCGGAATAGGCCTTGATGGCCATCGGTGACACCGCCATGGAACTCCTCCTTCGTGATATCCGTCAATGTGCGGCCTAGCGGCCGATTTCCAGGGCCTTGGTGAACATGTTCTTGGATGTCGTGATGGTCGAGACGTTGGCCTCGTAGGCCCGCATGGCCTGAAGCATGTTGGTCATCTCCTCGACCACGTTGATGTCCGGGTAGCTGACGTAGCCCTCCTCGTCGGCGTCCGGGTGCCCGGGCTCGTAAACCTGCTTCAGGGGCCTGCGGTCGTTCTGGATGGACTCGACCCGCACGCCCTTGACCTCCTGGTCCAGGGCCGAGTTCATGGCCTTGGAGAAGGGGCTGTCCACCTCGGTCTCCTTGAAGATGGCTTCCTTGCGGCGATAGGGGCCGCCGCCCACGGTCCTGGTGGTCTTGGCGTTGGCCAGGTTCATGGAGATGACGTTCAGATGGGTGCGTTCGGCCTTGAGGGCGGACGCGCCGATGTCGATGGATGTCATGAAGTCCATTATTTGCCTCCATCCTGTATGATCTGCTTCATGCCGGCGAAATTCTTCTGCATGACGGTGGTCAGAGTGCTGTAGAGCAGGTTGTTCTTGGCCATGGCCGCCATTTCCGTGTCCAGATCCACGTTGTCCACGCCCTGGATGACCCTGGGCGTCAGGGATTTGGTCACGCTGGCTTCGGTCTGTTCCGGCGAGAAGGCCGCCGGGAAATGGTCCGGGTGCGTTTTGGCCATGGCTCCGCCTTCGGCCAGCCCCAGGGCGGCCTGCAGGTCCTTTTCGAACTCCAGGCGCCGCGCCTTGTAGCCGGGCGTGTTGATGTTGGCCAGGTTGGCGCTGACGATGTTTTGACGCTGGAGCTGGAAGTCCATGACCTTGGCCGTCAGATCCAGGTGATCGGGAAACAGGCTTTTCATCGGTAACCCCTTGTCATTCCGGCATGTGCTTGGCCGCGCGGTGGCGGAGCCGGGTCGTTGACGACGACGGTTTTGCAATGACCATTCCAGAAACGAAAAACCGGGAATACGCGTTTCAATCCGGTATATTGGCGATGGAAATGAAACGACGGGACTTGGCGGCGGGGGAGGGTTGCTTGGATGGCATCAATGTTGCTTGCTGCCGGGTGGATGACAAAGCATACCCGATCTGACGACAAGGAGGAGGAACCATGAGTTCGCATCTGGATTACGAAATCAACAAGGAACTTGGCGAGTGCTATCTTTTCATGGGTGAACTGGACAAGGCCGAGAGCTATTACCACAAGGCCGCGGGCAGCAACGGCGTCCATCCGGACCCGTACCTGGGACTGGCGACCATCGCCGTGCAGCGCGGCGACCTGGATCAGGCCATGGCCATGTACCGCAAGGCCGACGGCATCTCGTCCTCGGACAAGTCCCTGGCCGGCATGGCCCTCATCTGCGCCCAGCAGGGGCGGCACGAGGAGGCCTTCGACCTGTACGGCCGCGCCCTGACGGCCAACCCCGAAAACATCATCGCCCTCTTCGGGCTCGTCCAGACGTCCCACATGCTGGGCCGCACGGGCGAGGCCATCGCTCCTCTGGAGCACTATCTCGAACTCAACCCCGGCAAGAGCGAGGTCCGCTACGCCCTGGGCGGCTGCCTGACGACCTGCGGCCGTCCGGCCGATGCCAAGGCGCAGCTGGAGCGCCTGCTGGAGATGGACCCGGCCTACGGCCCGGCGGCCGAGCTTCTGGCTCAGCTCTAAAACGCTGTCGGTTCCCCTCCCTGTGCGGTCAGGTCCCGGTTTTCGGGGGCCTGACCGCGCTGTTGCATATTGCGGTCAAAGCTGGCAGTGCACGGCGAACATTCTTTTCGAGAGGGGGGAACACCATGAACATGCTGCCAATACGCCGGGCCATCCTGAGCGTCACAGATAAATCCGGACTCGAGGACTTTGCGCGATTTCTGCAGGAACAGGGCGTCGAGCTCGTTTCCACGGGCGGCACGCGCAAGAAGCTCGTCCAGGCCGGCCTCAAGGTCCGTTCCGTCAGCGACGTGACGGGCTTCCCGGAAATCCTGGGCGGCCGCGTCAAGACCCTGCACCCGCACGTCCACGCCGGCATCCTGGCCGACAAGGACGACCCCGCCCACATGCGCACCCTCAAGGATCTGCGCCTGGCGCCCTTCGACCTCATCTGCGTCAATCTCTACAATTTCGCCGAAGCCGTGCGCCAGACCCTGGAAGACAAGCAGGCCGTGGAGCAGATCGACATCGGTGGCCCGACCATGCTGCGCGCCTCGGCCAAGAACTTCCACTCCGTGGCCGTCATCCCCGACCCGGCCCATTACGCCGAGTGCATGCAGGAGATGAAGGCAAACGGCGGCAGCCTCTCCCTCGAATTCCGCAAGCGCATGGCCGTGGCCACATTCGCGCTGACCTCGGAATACGACCGCATGATCACCGAGTACCTGAGCCGCCCCTAGGGGCGGCCCCGCCGGCCCGAACCGGCGACGGAGACACGTCATAGCATCCAAACCCCTCGGCAATCTCACGGGCCTCAAGCCCAGCCAGACCGCGGCCATCTCGCGCCTCTACAACCGCCGTTTCCCAGACCAGGGCGGCTTCACCCCGGACCAGGCCCGCGAACTGGCCATCCTGAGCCGCGGCATCGGCCGCCAGCTGGGCGTGCTCATCAACCGCAAGGGCGTGCCCGTCATGGTCATCGTCGGCGAGCAGGACGGCATCCTCATCCCCGAGCTGTCCCGCCACCGCCAGGCCGAGTCGCGCCTGTCGGGCCTGCGCCTGCTGCACACCCACCTCGATTCGTCCCTGCTGACCCAGGAAGACCTCATGGACATGGCCTTCCTGCGCCTGGACGCTGTCTGCGTGCTGACCGTGAGCCCCGACGGCGCGCCGCGCACCTGTCAGTTCGCGCACCTGCTGCCGCCCAACGCCGACGAGCTGCCCTATCAGGTGCACCCGGCCGTGATCTGGGACGAGGTGGATTTCGATTTCGGGGCCAGCGCCAAGGCCCTGGAGGACGAACTGGCCCGCACAGGGCAGACCGTGGCTTCCTCGGCGCGCGAGGGCGCGGCCATCCTGGTCAGCGTCGGCTCCCAGCCCAAGGGCGTGCAGGAGCCCAGTTCCTGGTCTTCTGCGCCG
>DPKT01000041.1:4808-5098 GCA_003542385.1 Desulfomicrobium sp. | reverse complement strand
CCATGGCCAGCCTGCTGACCGGGTTCATGGGCATTTTGTGGTCCATCGACGGCCGTTTCGAGATGGCGGCCGTGGCCATCATCGTCAGTTGCGTCTTCGACGGGCTTGACGGCAAACTGGCCCGCCTGACCAATTCGGCCTCGGATTTCGGCGTGCAGCTCGACTCCCTGGTCGATCTCGTCGCCTTCGGCGTCGGGCCGGCCGTCATGGTCTACATGTGGAACACCTTCGAGTTCGGCCGCCTGGGCATCATGGCCTCCTTCCTGATCATGGCCTGCGGGGCTCTGCGG
>DPKT01000041.1:0-4767 GCA_003542385.1 Desulfomicrobium sp. | reverse complement strand
CTGCCCATCCCGGCAGCGGCCTGTACGCTGGCCACTTTCGTCCTGTTCTCGTCCTACATCCCCGAAGCCCTGATCGACTGGGTGCCCCGCATCACGCTGGGCCTGTCTTTCCTTGTTTCCATCCTGATGGTCAGCAATGTCCGCTACGCCTCCTTCAAGGACGCCGAGGTCATCCGCGCCCATCGCTTCAGCGCCACGGTGACGGCGCTCCTGATCTTCGTCCTGGTCGCCTCCGAGCCGAAGCTCCTGAGCTTCGTCTTCTTCATCGGCTACATCATTTCCGGCCTCGTCTACTCCTACTTCGTTCTGCCCCTACGCGGGAAATCCTTCCTACGAGAGTCTTCTCAAAAGATCTCGTAAAGGAACACGCAACCCCCTCAGCATCGTTTGCAGGAAACGGCATTTCCGGCGCCCCGGCAGCCCCGGAACAATCTCTATATTCAATCGATTATCCATTATAGAAGGAGAGTACCCATGTCCGAACGAATTTTCATTTTCGACACGACGTTGCGCGACGGCGAGCAATCCCCCGGAGCGACCATGAACCGCGACGAAAAGGTCCGCCTGGCACGCCAGTTGGAGAATCTCGGCGTGGACATCATCGAGGCCGGCTTTCCGGCCGCCAGCCAGGGCGACTTCGAGGCCGTTCGCGACATCGCCATGGCCGTCCAGGGCTGCCAGATCGCGGGCCTGTGCCGGGCCCTGCCCGCGGACATCGACCGGGCCTGGGAGGCCGTCCGGGGCAACCCGCAGGCGCGCATCCACACCTTCCTGGCCACCTCTGACATCCACATGAAGTACAAGCTGCGCAAGGAGCGGCACCAGGTGCTGGAGATGGCCGAGGCCGCGGTCAAGTACGCCGTGTCCAAGACCTCCAACGTCGAGTTCTCGGCCGAGGACGCCTCGCGCTCGGACTGGCCCTTCCTGGCGCAGGTCTTCGAGCGCGTCATCGCGGCCGGGGCCACGACCATCAACGTGCCCGACACCGTGGGCTACACCCAGCCCCAGGAGTTCGCGGAGCTCATCAAGTACCTGCTCGAAAACGTGAAGAACAGCCACAAGGCCGTATTCTCCGTGCACTGCCACAACGACCTCGGCCTGGCCACGGCCAATACTCTGGCGGCCCTGAAGGCCGGGGCTCGGCAGGCCGAGGTGACCCTGAGCGGCATCGGCGAGCGCGCCGGGAACGCGGCCCTGGAAGAGGTGGTCATGTCCATGGACGTGCGCAAGGACTTCTACCAGCTGACCACGAACATCAAGAAGGAGCAGATTTTCCCGTCGACACGGCTCTTGTCTTTGATCATCGGTCAGCCTATACCACCTTACAAATCGATTATCGGTTCCAATGCCTTCGCCCACGAGTCCGGCATCCATCAGGACGGCGTGCTCAAAAACCGCCAGACCTACGAGATCATGACTCCCGAGTCCGTGGGCCGCAAGGAAGAGGACATGGTGCTCGGCAAGCATTCGGGCCGGGCCGCCTTCGACAAGCGCCTGAAGGACCTGGGCTACCGCCTGGACGAGGAGCAGCTGGGCATCGTCTTCACCGCCATGAAGAAGCTGGCGGACCGCAAGAAGGAGATTTTCGTCGAGGATCTCGAAGCCGTGGTGCTGGACGAGATCTTCCGCATCCCGGACAAGTACCGGCTGGAGTACCTGAGCGCCATCAGCGGCAACATGGCCATTCCCAACGCGGTGGTCAAAATGTACGTGGACGGTGAGGAGCGCATCCTGTCGGACTTCGGCACGGGCCCCATCGACGCCGTGTTCAACACCATCGGCAAGGTCGTGGGCCGCAGCCCCAAGCTGGTCCGCTACGCCGTCAACGCCATAACCGGCGGCACCGACGCACAGGGCGAGGTGACCGTCAAGATCGAAGAGAACGGAAGAACCTCGGTGGGCCGCGCATCCGACGCGGACATCATCGTGGCCAGCGCCAAGGCGTATCTGAACGCCCTGAACCGTTTGGCCAAAAGACAGGAGGATACGATATGCGACAGACTTTAGCCCAGAAGATACTGCAGCGCCACACGGACCAGCCCATCACGGCCGACGGACAGATCGTCCAGTGCCGGGTGTCCCTGGTCCTGGCCAACGATATTACGGCGCCCCTGGCCATCAAGTCCATCCGCGGCATGGGCGTGAAGAAGGTCTTCGACAAGGACAAGGTGGCCCTTGTCTGCGACCACTTCACCCCGAACAAGGACATCGACTCGGCCGAGCAGGTCAAGGTGGTGCGCGATTTCGCCCGCGAGATGGACATCACGCATTACTACGAGGGCGGCAACGTCGGCGTGGAGCACGCCATCCTGCCCGAGTACGGACTGGTGGGCCCCGGTGACATCATTGTCGGCGCCGACAGCCACACCTGCACCTACGGCGGCCTGGGCGCCTTCGCCACGGGCCTGGGCAGCACGGACGTGGCCGCGGCCATGGCCCTGGGAGAGACGTGGTTCAAGGTGCCCGAGACCATCCGCGTCAACTTCACGGGCAAGCTGCCCGAGCACGTGGGCGGCAAGGACCTCATCCTCTTCACCATCGGCCAGACCGGCGTGGCCGGGGCCCTGTACAAGGCCCTGGAGTTTGGCGGCGAGGTCATCGACGATTTGTCCGTCGAGGCGCGCATGACCATGGCCAACATGGCCATCGAGGCCGGCGGCAAGGCCGGGCTCTTCGCGGCCGACGAGAAGACCCTCGAATACTGCCGGGCCCACGGCCGCATGGGCGACGAGCCCATCGCCGCCGACCCCGGCGCGGCCTACTGGAAGGAGATGACCTTCGACGTTTCGTCCTTTTCGCCCCAGATCGCCTGTCCGCACCTGCCGGACAACGTCAAGCCCGTGGAGGAAGTCTCGGACGTGCGCGTGGATCAGGTGGTGCTCGGCTCCTGCACCAACGGCCGCATCNNCATCAGCGACCTGCGCGAGGCCGCGGCCATCATCAAGGGCCGCAAGGTGGCCAAGGGCGTGCGCTTCATCGTCATCCCGGCTTCGCCCGGCGCCTATTCCATGGCCCTGGACGAGGGCCTTCTGCGCATCTTCCTCGACGCCGGGGCCATCATCAGCCCGCCGACCTGCGGGCCGTGCCTGGGCGGCCACATGGGCATCCTGGCCGGCGGCGAGCGCTGCCTGGCCACGACGAACCGCAACTTCAAGGGCCGCATGGGCAGCCTGAAGTCCGAGGTCTACCTGGCAGGTCCGGCGGTGGCCGCGGCCACGGCCGTGACCGGCTTCATCACGCACCCGGGCAAACTGTAGGAGGACGCCATGACATTCAAGGGAAAGACCCACGTGGTGGGTGACCATATCGACACGGACGCCATCATCCCGGCCAGGTTCCTGGTCACGGCCGACACGGCCGAGCTTGGCAAGAACTGCTTCGAGGGCCTGGAGGAGGGCTGGGTCAAACGCGTCACCCCCGGCGACATCCTGGTGGCCGGGGAGAACTTCGGCTGCGGCTCGTCGCGCGAGCACGCGCCCCTGGCCATCATCGGCGCGGGCATGCCCGTGGTGCTGGCCAAGAGCTACGCGCGCATCTTCTATCGCAACGCCTTCAACATGGGCCTGCTGCTCCTGGAGCTGGGCGACGACATCGCCCGCATCAAGGACGGCGACGAGCTGGAGATCGACGTGGCGGCCGGTAAGATCGCCAACCTGACCAGCGGCGAGACCATCGGCTTCAACCCGGTCCCGAAATTTATGATGGACATGCTGTCCGGGGGCGGCCTGGTGGAGTACGTCAAACGCAAAGTGGCGCAATAGCCTCATTCGGCAAGCCCCATCGCGAGGGCCGGGCTTCCCCCTACCCCCTGAATGGGGTGCAGGGGGCGTGCCCCCTGCCCGCCGGAGGCATGCTTAAATATATAGGAGCTCACAATGAACATGAAGATATGCCTCATGCCCGGCGACGGCATCGGTCCGGAGATCGTGACCCAGGCCGTTCGGGTGCTTGAGAAGGTGGCGGTGAAGTTCGGCCATACGGTCGAAACAACGGAGGCCCTCATCGGCGGCGCGGCCATCGACGCCGTGGGCAACCCTCTGCCTGATACGACGGTGGCGGCCTGCAAGGCGGCGGACGCGGTGCTTCTGGGGGCGGTGGGCGGACCCAAGTGGGACACCATCGACCCGGCCATCCGGCCCGAGAAGGGGCTCTTGGGCATCCGCAAGGCGCTCGGGCTGTTCGCCAACCTGCGTCCGGCGGCGCTGTTCCCGGAGCTGGCGGGGGCGTCGTACCTGCGTCCGGACATCGTGCGGCAGGGGCTGGACATCATGGTCGTGCGTGAGCTGACGGGCGGCGCCTATTTCGGCGAGCCCCGGGGCGAGACCGTGGTGAACGGCGAGCGCGCGGCCTTCAACACGATGATCTACTCCGAGTCCGAGGTGGAGCGCATCGTGCGCGTGGCCTGCGAGATCGCGCGCAAGCGCGGCAAGCGCCTGTGCTCGGTGGACAAGGCCAACGTGCTCGACGTGTCGCGACTGTGGCGCGAGGTGGCCATCCGCACGGCGGCCGAGTACCCGGACGTGGAGCTGTCGCACATGTACGTGGACAACGCGGCCATGCAGCTCATCCGCGACCCGTCGCAGTTCGACGTCATCGTGACCGAGAACCTGTTCGGCGACATCCTGTCGGACGAGGCCTCGATCATCACGGGCTCCATCGGCATGCTGCCTTCGGCGTCCATGGGGTCGGGCGGCCCGGCCCTGTTCGAGCCCATCCACGGCTCGGCGCCGGACATCGCCGGGAAGGACGTGGCCAACCCGCTGGCGA
>DPKT01000261.1 GCA_003542385.1 Desulfomicrobium sp. | reverse complement strand
AAGGACGCAGGGGCGGCTGTCTTCCTGGCCGCCTCCACCGACGGCAGCGACGGCCCCACCGACGCCACCGGCGCCTTCGCCTCCCCGGCCATCCTGGAACACGGCCGCGATCTGGGCCTGGAACCGGCCCGCTTCCTGGCCGAAAACGACGCCTACCACTACTTCGAACAGCTGGGGCAGCTGCTGAAGACCGGGCCGACGAATACGAATGTGTGTGATATCAAGGTGCTGCTGGTGCCTTAGGGGAATGGACGAGATGGACTTCATGGACCAGATGGACTGACACGGACAAAAGGCACAACGCCCTCATGGTCCGTGTTCGTCCATAAAGTCCATCTCGTCCATTCAGTCCACCCAGCCCCCTCCCCCCACAAAAAAAGGCAGGCCCCCTCGGACCTGCCCTTCTTCTTTCCAGCGCTCTCCCGCCGTCATCCGCCCAGATAGGCGTGGATGACGCGCTCGTCGTTCAGGAGTTCCTCGCCCGTGCCCTGCAGCACGATGCTGCCGGTTTCGAGCACGTAGGCGTAGTGCGCCACCTTCAGAGCGGCGAAGGCGTTCTGTTCGACCAGAAGGACCGTCTTGCCCTGGGCGTTGATGACCTTGATGATCTCGAAGACGTCCTTGACCAGGAGCGGCGCCAGGCCCAGGGACGGCTCGTCGAGCATGACCACGTCGGGCGAGCTCATGAGCGCCCGGGCCACGGCCAGCATCTGCTGTTCACCGCCCGAGAGGGTGCCGCCCTTCTGGTTCTGGCGCTCGCGCATGCGCGGGAAGAGGTCGAAGACCCACTCCTTGTCCTTCTCAATACCATCCTTGTCGCTGCGGCTGTAGGCGCCCAGGTACAGGTTCTCGGTCACCGAGAGGTGCGGGAAGATGCGCCGCCCTTCCGGGGACATGACGATGCCGCTCTTGACGATCTCCACCGGGTCGAGCGTCGTGATGTCTCGGTCGTTGTAGGTGATTCTGCCCTTCTTGTTCTTGATGAGGCCCGAGATGGCCCGCAGGGTGCTGCTCTTGCCCGCGCCGTTGGCGCCGATGAGGGTCACGACCTTGCCCTTGGGCGCCTCCAGGGAGATGCCCTTCAGGGCGTGGATGCCCCCGTAATATACATGTAGGTCGCTGATCTTAAGCATATTTCACGTACTCCTCACCCAGATAGGCCTCGATGACCTTGGGGTTGGACTGGATGGCTTCGGGCCCGCCCTCGGCGATGGTCACGCCGTAGTCGAGGACCCACATGTGCTCGCACACGCCCATGACGACCTTCATGTCGTGCTCGATGAGCAGAATCGTCAGGTTGAAGCGGGTGCGGATGGTGCGGATGAAATCCATCAGTTCCAGGGACTCCTGGGGGTTCATGCCCGCGGCGGGCTCGTCCAGCAGCAGGAAGCGCGGCTTCGTGGCCAGGGCGCGGGCGATCTCCAGGCGGCGCTGGGCGCCGTAGGGCAGGCTGTTGGCCTTCTCCTGGGCGATGCCGGCCAGGCCCACGACGTCGAGCAGTTCCATGGACCGGTCGCGGATCTCGCGCTCCTCGCGCAGGGACATGGGCGTCATGAGCACCGACTGGATCCACCCCGTGCGCTGGCGCACGAAGCTGCCGATCATGACGTTCTCGATGGCCGTTTCGTTGCCGAAGAGACGGATGTTCTGGAAGGTGCGCGCGATGCCCGCGCGGCAGACCTGATGCGGCGACATGCCGGTCAGTTCGCGGCCCTCGAAGAAGACCTGCCCTTCGGTGGGCTTGTAGAAGCCCGTGACCATGTTGAAGCAGGTTGTCTTGCCCGCGCCGTTGGGGCCGATGAGGCCCGTGATGCTGCCCTGGGGGATGCTCGCGCTGAATTCCGAGACGGCGACCAGGCCGCCGAAACGCATGGTCAGCCCTTTGGTTTCGAGAATCATGCTCATGCCTTGCCTCCCTTCATGAACCGGGCCACGGTGCCCCAGTGGATTTCACGCATGCCCATGATCCCTTCGCGGCGGAAGAGGATGACGAGGATGAGCACCAGGGAGAAGACGACCATGCGCATGCCGGGAATGCCGGGCAGGGTCCAGTCGCCGATGGTCACGGGGTTCTCCACGAAGCGCAGCCACTCCAGCATGACGGTGATGCCCGTGCCGGCCAGGATGGAACCGGTGATGGAACCCAGGCCACCGGTGACGACGATCATGAGCACGTTGAAGGTCAGGGTGAAGAGGAACATCTTGGGATCGATGGTGGTCAGGAGGCTGGCCAGCAATGCCCCGCCCACCCCGGCGAAGAACGCGCCGATGGTGAAGGACAGGAGCTTGATGCGGAAGACGTCGATGCCCATGGCCTTGGCCGCGGTCTCGTCGTCGCGGATGGCCTTGAAGACGTTGCCCGTGTTGCTGTTCAGGATGCGGATCACGAAGTAGAGTGTCAGCAGGCACCATCCGTAGTTCCACCAAAGGTTGGCGTGGTCAGGGATGCCCTTGAAACCCAGCGCGCCGTTGGTCACGCGGGGGATGTTGTTGGCGATGACGCGCACGATCTCGGCGAAGCCCAGGGTGGCTATGCCCAGGTAGTCGTCGCCCAGGCGCAGGAGCGGCGCGCCGATGACCAGCCCGAAGAGGGCCGCCACGGCCCCGCCGGCGATCACCGCGACCAGGAACGGCGCGTGGGAGTTCTGCACCCAGGGCAGGGCCTCCTGCAGGATGAAGAGCGTCTCCTTCTGCTCCGGCGTCATGATGAGGATGGAACAGACATAGGCGCCGATGGCCATGAAGCCGGCGTGCCCGAGGCTGAACATGCCCGTGAAGCCGTAGATGAGGTTCAGGGACAGGGCCAGGATGATGTTCACGGCGATGAGGTTCAGGATCTGGATCTTGTAGCCGTCGAGGCTGCCTTCGGCCCACCACAGGAAAAGTCCCAGACAGCCGACCAGGACGAGGTTGAGCAGTATTGTCGTAGAGCGGTTCATCAGACCTTGTCCTCCGTCTTGACGCCCAGCAGGCCGGTCGGTTTGACCAGCAGGATGGCGATCAGCAGGACAAAGGCGAAGGCGTCGCGGTATCCTGCCAGATCAGGGAAAAATGCCACGGTCATGATTTCGATGAAACCCAGGGCCAGGCCGCCGATTACGGCACCCTGGATGGAGCCGATGCCCCCGAAAACGGCCGCGATGAAGGCCTTGAAGCCGGGGATGGCGCCCATGATGGGCTGCAGCTGCGGGTACCGCAGGGCCCACATGATGCCGCTGGCCGCGGCCAGGGCCGAGCCGATGCCGAACGTCAGGGCGATGACCTTGTTCACGGACACGCCCATGAGGTAGCTCGTCTCGATGTCCTTGCTGATGGCGCGCATGCCCAGACCCGCCTTGGTGTGGTACACGATGTAGACCAGGGCCAGCATGAGGAAGAGCGAGAGCAGCGGCACGAAGAGGGTCAGGGGCAGGACGCGCACGTCGCCCCAGATCATGGGGTTCTCCAGCCAGGCCGGACGGTAGACCTGCCGGGGAATGGCCTGGAAGAAGACGATGGCCACGTTCTGCAGAAAAAAGGAGACGCCGATGGCGCTGATCAGGGCCGAGATGCGGGGCGCGTCGCGCAGCGGGCGGTAGGCGATGCGGTCCACCAGGATGCCGATCCCCGCGACCAGGATGATGGATGCGACCATGGCCACAGGCCAGGGCAGATGGAAAAGCGTGATGCCCCAGAACACGAGATAGGCACCGAGCATGAAGATCTCGCTGTGGGCGAAGTTGATCAGCCGCAGGATGCCGTAGACCATGGTGTAGCCGATGGCGATGAGCGCATACAGACTGCCGAGGGTCAGGCTGTTCAGGAAATGCTGGATGAATGTTGCCAGGTTCATGGAAGGTCCTTTTCTGATGGGCGGCAGGGGCCCAGGCCCCTGCCGCCGCCGCGCCCGGGGCGCGAAATCAGAGGATTAGAGTTCGGGAGTGATGCTGCCGACGTAGGTCTTCTTGCCATCCTTGATCATGACCAGACCGACGGGCTTTTCGGCGTCGTGGGTCTCGTTGATGGTGGTGGTGCCCGTCACGCCGACGAAGCCCTTGGTGGCGGCCAGGGCGTCGCGGATGGCCTGGGGCTCGGCGGAGCCGGCGCGCTTGATGGCGTCCATGATGATCATGTAGGCGTCATAGCCCAGGGCGGCGTTGACGTTGGGGTCCTTGCCGGGGTTGGCGGCGGCCCAGTCGGCCGTGAATTTCTTGGCCACGGGGTTCATGTCGGGCATGGACGGGTCGTAGGGGAAGGTCGTGTGCATGAAGCCTTCCACGGCGTCGCCGCCGATGGCGGTGATTTCGGGGTTGTCCATGGCGTCGCCGCCCATGATCTTGAACTTGGAGCCAAGTTCCTTGGCCTGCTTCATGATGATGGCGCCTTCGGCGAAGTAGGAGGGGATGAACAGGACGTCAGGCTCCTTGGACATGATTTCCTGCAACTGGGCGGTGAAATCCTGGTCGCCGGACTGGTAGTTCAGGGTGGCCACGATCTCGCCGCCCATCTTGTTGAAAGACTTCTTGAAGAAGTTGGCCAGGCCCACGGAGTAGTCGTTGGCCACGTCGATCAGCAGGGCGGCCTTCTTGGCGCCCAGGTCCTTGAAGGCGTAGGTGGCTGCGCCGGCGCCCTGGAAGGGATCGATGAAGCACACGCGGAAGATGTACTTCTTGCCCTGGGTGACCAGGGGGTTGGTGCAGCTGGTGCCTACCTGGGGGATGCCGGCCTTTTCGGACACTTCACCGCCGGCCATGGCCAGGGAGGAGCCGTAGGTACCGATGATGGCCTGGACTTTTTCCTTTTCGATCAGGCGCTTGACCGCGTTGGCGGACTCGACCTTGTCGGACTTGTTGTCAACGACGAACAGTTCGACCTTCTTGCCCATGACCTCGCCCATTTCCTTGTGGGCCATCTGCACGCCTTCCAGTTCCAGCTGGCCGCCGAAGGCGTTCTGGCCGGTCAGGGGAAGAAACACGCCGATGCGGACGGTGTCGTCGGCAGCCACGGACATGCCGGCGAAGCCGCAGACCATGGCCAGAACCAGAGACAGGACTACAAGTCTTTTCATCTCAAACTCCTCCAGTGAATGTTGAAATCCGACATGCCTCGCAGGGCGGTACCGGCGCCTCTGCGGCGACGGACACAGCGAGTCTGCCATGGGAACGGAAGCACAACGCCCCGGCCCCTTTTCTCCCCATCCGGACGAACCCCGCGGGGTTCCTGCACAGCAATAATCCTTTTCCTACCAGGACACCACTGCGGAAATCTTCTTGGCCAGCTCCACGAGGTAGCCGGCGAAACGCTTCTCGAACTCCTCCATGGAATATCGGTCCGTGGAGGAGTCGAAGCTGACCCCGCCCACCACCTTGCCCGTGCGCAGGCTGTACAGGGGGGCGCCGATGGCGATGAGCCCGGGCACGAACTCCTCCCGGTTGCGCGTGTAGCCGCGTTCGGCGGATTCGCGCAGGTCGGCCAGCAGGGCCTCGCGCGACGTCACCGTCTTGTCGGTCTTGGGCGTGAACTCCAGCCGGCCCGCGAGGGCGGCGAGTTCATCCTGGTCCATGAAGGCCATGGCCGCCTTGCCCGCAGCCAGATAGTAGGGCTCCGAGCCGTAGCTGAAGGAGCGGAAGGCCTTGGTGTCCTGGGACTCGCGGCGGTAGATGAGGTAGATGGCGTCGCCGGACAGGATGCCCACGTCGATGTGCACGCCGTGTCGCTCGTGGGCGGCGTCGACCTGGGTCTTGACGGCGCGCTCCAGCTCGCTCTTTTCGAGCATGGCGTGGGCCAGGGCCAGCATGCGAACGCCCAGGCGGTAGAGGCCCGTGCGGTCGTCGCGCTTCAGGAAGCCGAGTTCGCAGAACGTGTTGACGTATCTGTAGATGGAAGTCTTGTTGATGCCGGTGCGGCGGGAAATCTGGGACAGGGTGTAACCGACGTCGTCATCGCCGAAAATATCGAGGATCCAGAGGCCCTTGGCCAATGTTTCGGAACTGTTGTCCTTGCCTGCCATGGATTTCCCGTTTGACGCCGCAAATTCGCTGAAAGAATGGACCCAGCTGGATAACGGACGACTCGTTCCGCTGAGCGAACTCATAATTTGTATCGCGAAACGGGTAGTAAAAAAAAAGGTCGATTGTCAATATGAACTCACGACCGTTGATGGGGCTGGATATCCGACGGCTTCTCAAGGCGGCAAGACGGCATGGAATGAAAGCACGGTTTTTGCGACGCTACGTTCGCATCGCGCTGACCGCACCCGCCTCAACCCGCGTCCTCTCGGCCAGGGCGCGGGCCGAATCGGTATCCGCCCTTTCCCTGCGTGATCTTGCCTCGGCCAGGTCCGCCTCGGTTCTGGCCCTGTTGGCCTCGATCAGGCCTACGCGGGCGTCGCGGCCGAAGTGCAGGACACCCTGAAACAGCGTGATGGCCGCCGCGCTTCCGCCGGCGACCACCGCGGCGGTGATCAGAATGCCAACCTGGGTCGGCTGGATCGACCCGTCGGACGCGGGAAACAGACGGGACAGCACATCGAAGTCGACGTGCCGGCACGTGTACCAAGCGACCAGAAAGGCGACGGGACTCTTGAGGCCCTCTATCCGCTCGGAAGCCTTGCGAAACCAGTGGTATTCGAACACGAGCGCCAGGGCGCGCTCCAGGAGCAAGGCCAGGGCGACGAGCAGCGCCAGTGCGCCGCTGACGTCAAGCAGTCGCGCATAGGCCGCGTCGGGTGCGGACAACATGTACACCTCCGTTCGCTTCACGTATCCGGCTTAACCCGGTCCTGTCCGGCACGAACATGCCGGACGTCAAGACGCCTCACATGACCACGCCGTAGAGTTCCGTGAACGCCTCCCGTGCATAGGCGTCGGAAGCGTAGCCGAAGCCGTGGTCGCCCCATCTCTCGCCCCAGGTGTTGCGGACGACGAAACCCTCGCGGTCGTAGCCGACGAGGGCCACAGCATGCCCGCCGCGCGCCGTGTCGGCCCGGTAGGCTTCGAGCCTCCCCTTGTTCTCCGTGGCCCGGTACCACGTTTCGTCAACGTTCAGACGGGTCAGGATGGGCCCGTTGAAGGCGATCCACTCCCTCCACATGCGCGGGTCCGTACCCAGGGAAAAATAGCTGGATATCTTGAAACGTGCGGCCAGGGCGTAGAAGGAGTTGGGACGGCCCTGAAAGAGGGACGCCTCGCCGAACGGCAGAACGGACTCGGGCACCGCGCCGAACTTGCGGACGATGTCCAGGGCCGTCTTGATGCTGGTCCCGGCGATCTCGATGAACGTGGTCGGGAAGGACGTGTACTCGTCGACCTCTTTGGCAGCCATCCAGAGATACCGGGCTGAAAGCCTCTCGAAATCGGGCAGCAGGCCCGCCTTGACGAAATGCCATCTGAGCACGGAATTGGCCGCCGCCCACCCGACGCAGGACCCCGTCTCGCCCTGATCGTCCACCCCCCACCACAGCGGTTCACGCAGGTCCCTGGATTCGGGCAGGGGCTGCTCCATGTCAGTCAGGTCCGCTCCCGCGGCGTCCTCGAAAGTCCAATCCGATGCCGTGTTCCGGGATGGAATGCAGTTGAGAATGCGCGTTCTGAATTCAGCCACGGTCCCCTCCTTCGTATCATTTTCTTATTAAGAATATGAAGTTGAGCGCGGAAAGTGAATCCGAGAACACTTGTATATTGAAATTGCAGACACTACATACTTTATATAATTCCTAGCAACTGGAGAGTTGTGTCCGTGCGGGATGCGCACGCAAGGCGAACACGGCCACGACACCCGTCCGCCGGGATTGCGAACCGAAAGAGAGTGACTACCAAGACGCGTACGAGCGGAAACGAGCCGTACGGGCCGGCCCTCGACCGGAAGGAAGGGAAAGTCGGGCGCCCCGGCCGGGAGAACGGCGGCGAAGCGCTCCTGGATTTACGTGCCCGACCCTGATAGCTAGACACAGCAGACGGCAACAATCACTCCCCGTAGGAGAAACCATGGACCTTCAGTACTGGCATTGGCTCGTCTTCGGCATGATTCTCATCATTGCCGAGCTCTTCATCCCCAGCTTCACCATCTTCTGGTTCGGCCTGGGCGCCTTGGCGGTCGGGGGAATCCTGTGGGTCGTCCCGGCCATGGGGCTGACGGCTCAACTTCTGCTCTGGGCGCTGTTCTCGGCCCTGCTGACGGCCTTCTGGTTCCTCTTCATGAAGCCGCGCATGCAGGACAAGACCCGCGCCGGCATGTCCCGGGAGGCCCTGCTGGGCGAGACCGGCCAGGTCATCCGGGAGCCTGACGGCGAACGGCGGGGCCTCGTCCGCTTTTCCAAGCCCCTCCTCGGTTCTGACGAATGGTCCTTCATCTGCGACGAGCCCGTGCGCGTCGGCGACCGAGTCCAGATCCGCGACGTCTCGGGGAACACCCTCATCGTCGCACCGAAAAACAAGTAAGCCAAGGAGACACCCCCATGCTGACCCCAGGCCTCACCGTTGTCCTTTTTCTGCTCGTGCTCGTCATCGTGACCATCGCCATGGGCGTGCGCCTCGTGCCCCAGGGCTACAAGTTCGTGGTCCAGCGCCTGGGCAAGTACCACTCCACCCTGGGCCCAGGCCTGAACATCATCATCCCCTACATGGACACCGTGGCCTTCAAGGTGACCACCAAGGACATCGTCCTCGACATCCCGTCCCAGGACGTCATCACCCGCGACAACGCCGTCATCATCACCAACGCCGTGGCCTACATCAATATCGTCTCGCCCGAGAAGGCGGTCTACGGCGTCGAGGACTACCGCATCGCCATCCAGACCCTGGTCCAGACGTCGCTCAGGTCCATCGTGGGCGAGATGGATCTGGACGACGCCCTGGCCTCGCGCGACATGATCAAGTCCAAACTCAAGGAGGCCATCTCCGACGACATCTCCGACTGGGGCATCATGCTCAAGACAGTGGAGATCCAGGACTTATATACAACTTAATATCGTCAAGTATGTATGTATGTTCTTTTTTTTCAATAAGTTATAAACGTGAATTCATACTAATACTCATAAAAACGTAAAGATTTAATCAGAATAGGCCCATCAGAAAGGACAAAGTTTACGTTTTTTGCCTTAGCCCCCACCCCTGACATCCCCCCTCTGAACGATTCGGTAAACTTCCACAAATTAGAAGCATCGACGGAAAAGACTCAAACGAGGACAAAAACACCGTGCCAACACTCTTCCGAGATGAATTTCGCGGTTGCCTTGTGATCAAAAATCGTGCACCCACTGCCTGAATATGCCTCGTTGTTCAAGGTCCCAAAATACAGCGTGTTAGTTGCTGAATAGTTGTTAAATGCGTCTACTGTCAGAACGCGTATAAAGCCAAATAAGGAATGCAGTCATGTCGCTAGAGAGTGTACTTAATGAATTTCGAATTTTTTCGACCTCTGAGCGCGAGAAAGGTGCGCTGTTTGAAAAATTCATAGCGAAGTATCTCAAAACCGACCCGCAGTACTCACAGTTGGAGAATGTCTGGCTTTGGAACAATTGGCCCTATGCCTGGGGACAGGATGATGGCATTGACTTGGTGGCGCAGGATCGGGACACAGGGGAGTATTGGGCTATCCAATGCAAGTTTTACAGTCCTAATGAACGCATTGAGAAAAATGAAATAGATTCTTTTTTTACAGCTTCAGGAAGAAAGTTTTCCACTCCAGAGGGTCAACGACAGTTCTCTCAACGCCTAATCGTTTCAAGTACAGATCGTTGGTCCAGTCTTGCTGAGGCGGCTTTGGCCGACCAAACGATTCCAACATTTAGACTTCGCCTTAAAGACCTTGAAGAGAGTCCTGTAGATTGGGATGCGTACAGCCTACACTCTCCAGAAAAAATGGTTTTGCGCTCTAGGAAGGCGCTTAGAGAGCACCAAAAAGATGCTGTTGCAGTAATTTTAAGTAAATTTAAAGACATTGATCGTGGCAAACTGGTCATGGCCTGCGGTACAGGCAAGACGTTCACGTCGCTTCGGGTAATGGAGCAGATGTTCCCTGAACCAGGCGCCATCTTATTTTTAGCGCCTTCTATTTCCCTAGTCGCACAAACCCTGCGTGAGTGGACAGCAGATGCCGAAAGTCCCTTCCATTCGTTTGTCATCTGCTCTGATTCAAAGGTAGGCAGAGACGATGAGGACATCCGATCCTTTGACTTGGCTTATCCGTCAACCACAGACGCAAAACAAATCTTCTCACAATACCAGCAACTACCTCAAAATCAGCGCAAGATTGTAATTTTTTCAACCTACCAATCGATTGATGTCGTCACTGAGATTCAAGAACTGGGCTTCCCACATTTTGATCTCGTGGTCTGCGACGAGGCACATCGCACGACAGGTCTTACCCGTGAGAACGATTCAGATTCTCATTTCGTCAAGGTCCATGATGACAACTATGTGAACGCCAAAAAGCGTCTCTACATGACCGCGACCCCACGTATCTATGGTGAGGCCACCAAAAAGAAAGCCGGTGAAAAATCCGCCGTGCTATTCTCCATGGACGACGAGAGCATCTATGGCCCAGAGTTTTACAACCTGCCTTTTGGGCAAGCTGTCGAGCGGGATCTTTTGTCGGACTATAAGGTTGTCCTGGTGGCCGTGGATGAGACAGAAATGGCGTCACTTGCCAATGAAGCCAACGCAGCCTTAGCGCTGGACGAGAAGCAGGCCATCGACACCGACTTCGCCATCAAGATTGTCGGTAGCTGGAAAGGCTTATCAAAGTCCTCTCTTTTTCTCCTGGGCGAGGATGGATCACAAGAACAGATTTTAGATGAACAACCCATGCGCAGAGCCATTGCGTTCTCAAATTCCATCAAAGATTCCAAATTTGCGACCGTGGCTTTCACCAAGATTGTAGACCTATATTCTCAAAAAGCTGGGGCCTTAGAAAACGAACATCTGGTGAGTTGCGAACTTGAGCACGTGGATGGGACCATGAACGCGTTGTTTCGCAAGGGCCGCTTGGACTGGCTAAAAGAGGACGCGGAGTCCTGCCGTATCTTGTCCAATGCCCGATGCCTTTCAGAGGGCATAGACATCCCGGCCCTCGATGCTGTTATCTTCCTCGACACCCGCGACTCTATCGTAGACATCGTTCAGTCTGTGGGCAGAGTCATGCGCAAGGCACCAGGGAAGACCTACGGCTACATCATCCTTCCCGTGGGTATCCCCATGGACGAGATTAAGGACTACAATTCATTCATTGAGACAGACAAACGCTTCAAGGGCATCTGGAAGATCATTCGGTCGCTTCGTGCCCATGACGAGTCCCTAGTGGACGAAGCTGAGTTCCAAAAAAAGATCAAAATAGCGATTTTGAAGCCTGGAGGCGGCTCCCGCCAAACTGTGGGTAATCTGGATATTGAGGTCCCTAATTTTGCCCCGGTAACGGATATTTCCAAGGCGGTTTACACGGCCATTCCTAAAAAACTTGGTGATCGCGAGTATTGGGCGGATTGGGCTAAAGACGTGGCTCAAATTGCTGGGAAGGTGATCCTACGGATCGGCAGCTTGGTGGAAGAGAGTGATGCTGCCAGAGACGAATTTGAGGCCTTTCTGGCTGGCCTGCGTGAGAACATTAATGCGGAGATTAGACAGGACGACGCGGTTGAAATGCTTGCACAGCACCTCATTACACGCCCTGTCTTTGATGCAATTTTTGACGGCTACGAATTCTCAAAGCACAATCCGGTAGCGAAGGCTATGGATCGAGTACTTGCCGTTCTGGACCGGCATCAGATCGAATCAGAAACGGAGAGCATGCAGCGGTTTTACGACAGCATCCGGGACCGGGTCCGATACGCCAAAAGCGACAAGTCGCGCCAAGACATCATCAGGAACTTGTATGACACGTTCTTCCAGTCAGCTTTTCCCAAGATGTCTGATCGCTTGGGCATTGTTTACACGCCCGTAGAAGTTGTGGATTTCATCCTACGCAGTGCTAATGTTGCCCTCAAAGATAATTTCGGGAAGAACCTCTGTGATGAAGGCGTACAGGTCCTTGACCCATTTACCGGAACAGGCACTTTCATCGTTCGTCTTCTCCAGCTTGGCCTGATTTCTGCGGAAGATCTCATCCGGAAATTCGCAACTGAAATCCACGCTAACGAAATTGTTTTACTGGCATATTATATCGCAGCTATCAATATCGAAACGACCTATCACTCTTTAACTGCTGAGCATAGACCTTTCCCCGGCATCATTCTGGCTGACACGTTTCAGTTGGGCAAAAAAGATCCAATCCAAAGCATGAACCCGATTTTGCCGGAAAATAACGAACGGGTGCGACATCAGGTGAATCAGGATATCCAAATTATCATCGGAAATCCTCCATATTCTGCAAAACAAGGTAGCGCCAATGACGACAATCAAAACACAAAATATGCATATTTAGACGAGCGAATTCGCAAAACATACGTTGACGAATCAACATCAACAAATAAAAATAGCTTGTATGATTCTTATATTAGGGCTTTTAGATGGGCTTCTGATCGTATCGGAAATTCTGGAATTATTTCTTTCGTAACAAATGGCGGGTTTATAGAGAAAAATACAGCAGATGGTTTGCGAAAATCTCTTAATAGAGAGTTTTCTGATATATTTATAATTAATCTCAAGGGTTTTATTCGCGGAAAATCTGGAGAAGATGCTAAGCGCGAAGGGCAAGGCATTTTTAACATCATGACCGGCGTATGCATTACTCTAATGGTCAAAAATCCAAACAAACAAAGCAAAAGAATTTATTATCACGATATTGGCGATTACCTTACACGAGAAGAAAAGTTATCTATCCTTGAAAAATTCAAAGATATTTCCTTTGTTCCATGGGTTGAATTAACCCCAAATGAACATGGCGATTGGATAAATCAGCGAAATCCAGAATATGAGGTTCTTCGTCGTTTGATGTGGAAT
>DPKT01000264.1:3438-4147 GCA_003542385.1 Desulfomicrobium sp. | reverse complement strand
GTGCGGCTCGGGGACCATCCTGTGCGAAGCCCTCATGCTTTCGGCCGACCTCCCCGCGGGCCTGCTGCGCGGCAATTTCGGCTTCCGGCGGCTGCCGGATTTCGACCCGGGCCTGTGGGACCGGGAACGGCGCGACCCGTCTTCCGTCGACCCGGAATCGGGACTCGAAGCTGACCTGCGCGGGAGCGACCTGGACCCCGCTGCCGTGGAGGCCACCCGCGTCAACCTCTCCCGCCTGCCCGGCGGGGAGGACGTCGTCGTGGGGCGCAGGGATTTCTTTGAGCGCCTGGACCTCGCCGGCACGACCATCGTCTGCAACCCGCCCTACGGCATCCGTCTGGGCAAGGGAGATGACATGGGCGGCTGGTTCAAGAATTTCGGCGACCACCTGAAGCGCCATTGCCAAGGCTCCACGGCCTTCGTCTATTTCGGCGACAGGGCCCTGCTCAAGCACATCGGGCTCAAGCCCGAATGGAAAAAACCCCTGAAAAACGGCGGCCTTGACGGGCGTCTGGCCAAGTTCTCCCTGTATTGACGGGCCGCGAGAAGGCACCCTTTTCTTCGTCTCCTGTTGACAGAACCACCCCATTGATTCACTTTGGAACCGACTTCCCCCGTGTGAATCGCCGTCCGCACAACGAACGGATTTTCACCAACCGCACGGCACAATGTTCCATTCATCAAAAGGAGGCTTGTATGATCTTCGTGC
>DPKT01000264.1:0-3264 GCA_003542385.1 Desulfomicrobium sp. | reverse complement strand
CAACGCCGCCCAGGTCTGGAACCACTCCTTCTACTGGCGCTGCATGAAGGCCGGCGGTGGCGGAGCACCCACCGGGGCCGTGGCCGAAGCCATCAACCAGACCTTCGGCAGCTACGAAAATTTCGCCAAGGCCTTCAAGGAGGCGGGGATGACCCAGTTTGGCAGCGGCTGGGCCTGGCTGGTGGAGAAGAACGGGAAGCTCGAGATCATGAAGACCCCTAACGCCGACACGCCCATGGCCCACGGCGCCAAGGCCCTGCTCACGGCCGACGTGTGGGAGCACGCCTATTATATTGATTACCAGAACCGCCGGGCGGATTATCTGCAGGAATTCCTGGACAAGCTCGTGAACTGGGAGTTCGTCAACCAGCAGCTCAGGAAGTGAGAAGGCGCAAAGCGATCATCAACAAAAAAGGCGACCCGCGGGGCCGCCTTTTTTGTTGATGAAGAAGGGTCGTCCTAGTTGGCGACGGGCTTGGTCACGGCGCCGGAACGGATGCACTGGGTGCAGACCCGCATCCGCTTCACTTCGCCGGACTGCAGCTGAGTGCGAACGGACTGGAGGTTGGGCATGAAGCGCCGCTTGGTCTTGTTGTTGGCGTGACTGACGTTGTTGCCGACCTGGGGCCCCTTCCCGCATACTTCGCATACCTTTGACATATCGTCCTCCTGAATAGTGAAAATATCTTAAGCTGTCATGGCCTGGCAGCTCCGAGACCTTCCGGCAGGCCATGAACATAATTTGCCGCCAGAGGAATTTGCACCCATATATCCGACCGCCGGGAATGGCAAGTAAAAATCCTTGACAGGAAAAAGAAGAGCCATATACACGTCTCGATTCGAGGTGCACTCATGGTCGAACATTGGATTGGGCTGACACATATCCCGGCGACTGGTCGGGAATTTTCATTTGAGGATCAGGGCTTATGGCGGGAACTCTGGCAGGAGTTCCATTTCGACTTTGAAGCCATGGCCCCCCTGTTGTCAACGCTCTTCATCGTCCCCCAGGCGGACGGATTCCTGATCCACGGCAGCATCAAGGGCGCGGTCAAGACTTCGTGCAACCGGTGCCTGGAGGATGCGAGCGTCGACCTGGACCACGCCTTCGACACCTTCGAGGCCCACGAGGACGTCGAGGCCCTCGAAGGCGAGGAGAGTCACCTCCGCGCCACGGACGCGGGCTGGGAACTCAACGTGGCCGGGCTTTTGTGGGAGGAATTCCTGCTGGCCATGCCCGAAAAAATACTTTGCGCCGACACGTGTTTGGGGCTATGCCCGCACTGCGGCAAAAACAGGAATCTGGAACAATGCGCCTGCTGTAACCTGGACACCCAGTCCCCTCTGGCCCGGGCCCTGCAAGGCGTTAAAATCAAAACCAATTAGATCTCGTTCAGGATAGAGGTGCCATCATGCCATTGCCAAAGAAGAAAACATCCAAGTCCAGAAGAAACATGCGCCGTTCCCACGACCATGTGGCCATCCCCAACGTCGTGTACTGCGAATGCGGCGAAGCCAGCCTGTCCCACTGCATCTGCCCCGGTTGCGGCAAGTACAAGGGACGCCAGTACACCAAGGCCGCAGATGCCTAAAGACATCTGTCTCGCCGTGGACGCCATGGGGGGGGATTTCGGCCCGGAAGTGAACGTTCCGGGCTCCCTCGCCGCCGCCCGCGAGACCGGCGCCAGGATCATCCTGGTCGGTGACGAGACGTCCATCCGCAAGGAGCTGGACAGGCATCCGCATGCCGACGTGGAACTCGAGGTCGTGCACACCACCCAGGTGGCGGGCATGGCCGAGAAGCCCTCGGACATCCTGCGGCGCAAGAAGGACAGCTCCATGCAGGTGGCCTTCCGCCTGGTGCGCGAAGGCCGCGCCCACGGCTGCGTCACCGCAGGCAATTCAGGTGCCGCCCTGGCCTGCGGCATGTTCATCCTCGGCCGCATAAACGGGGTGGACAGGCCGGCCCTGGCCTCCATCATGCCGACGCTCAAGAAGCCCATCGTGCTCATCGACGTGGGCGCCAACGCGGACTGCAAGCCCTACAACCTGGTCCAGTTCGGCCTCATGGCCGAAGTGCTGGCCAGGCACGTGCTGGGCATCGCCAATCCCAAGGTCGGCATCCTGAGCATCGGCGAGGAGGAGGGCAAGGGCAACGCCCTGACCAAGGAAGCCTACGCCCTGCTGAAGAGCTCATCCCTGAATTTCGTCGGCAACGTGGAAGGCCGCGACGTCTTCACCGGCGAGACCGACGTCATCGTCTGCGACGGGTTCGTGGGCAACGTGGCCCTGAAGCTCAGCGAGGGGCTGGGATCGGCCCTGGCCTCCATGCTCAAGACGGAGCTCAAGAAATCCATCTGGTCCCGGCTCGGGACGCTCATAGCCCTGCCCGCGTTCAAGCGCTTCGCCAAGAAGATCGACTACGCCGAGTACGGCGGCGCCCCCATCCTGGGCCTCAACGGCATCGCCATGGTCTGCCACGGCAAGTCCAACGCCCGCGCCATCACAACCGCCCTGCAGCAGGCTGCGCTCTTCGTGCAGAAAAAAGCCAACGACCAGCTCGTGGCCGGCCTGCACGCCAACACGGAACTGAGCCTGTTCTCCAGAAGCGGCCAGGCTTCGGCCACGCGTCAGGAAGCCTCGGCGCTCTAGCCCCGGACTCGGCCCGGCGATCCCAAGGGAACGTAGGAATCACATGTCTTCACCGTGCTACATCTCCGGCCTGGGGCTTCATCTGCCCCGGACCGCCATGACCAATGCGGACCTCGAACGCATTGTCGACACTTCCGACGAATGGATCGTGACCCGTACCGGCATCACGAACAGATACTTCGCCCAGGACGACGAACCCTGCTCGGTCCTGGCCCTCAACGCCGCCCGCAAGGCCCTGGAGAACGCCGGTCTCACGCCCCAGGACCTGACCCACATCTTCGTCGGCACATTCACCGGGGACTACAACCTCCCGACCACGGCCTGCCTGCTGCAGGACATGCTGGGCCTCAAGGGCCTGCCCGCCTTCGACCTGGCCGCGGCCTGCTCCGGCTTTCTCTATTGTCTGGAAACGGCCCGGGCGTTCACCTGCCTCCACCCGGAAGCCAGGATCCTCGTCGTCGGCAGCGAGGTCTGCACCTCGCGCATCAACTTCGAGGACCGCACGACCTGCGTCCTTTTCGGCGACGGAGCCGGCGCGGCGATCGTCACGGGCGCGGCCAATCCCGGTCCCGTCAAGGTCCTGGACGCCATGCTCAAGGCCGACGGATCCGTCGG
>DPKT01000072.1 GCA_003542385.1 Desulfomicrobium sp. | reverse complement strand
AATGGCTCTGCGCCGTGCTCTGGCCCGGCAGGCCCATGGAATACGGGGTCATCGCGGCCCTGATCCTGGCCTCCGGGGTCAGCCTGTTCATGGCCCAGGCCAAATGGACGGCGGTGTTGCGGGAAGCGGGCAAGGACAACACCTTGTCCCTTTTGGCCGTGGTCGGCGCCATCTTCATCTTCAAGGAAATCCTGCATCAGGGCCACGTCGTCGATGTCCTGGCACGGGCCCTCGGCGGAGGCGGCGCGATCTACGTCATGGCCATCGTCCTGCCATTCCTGGTGGGCTTTGTGGCCGGCCTGACCATCGCCTTCGTGGGCGCAACCTTCCCGCTGCTCTTCGGACTCGCCCATTCCTCAGGCCAGCCCCATCTCATCCCGGTGATCCTGAGCCTCGGCATGTACGCCGGGTACGCGGGCATCATGGCCTCGCCCATGCACATCTGCTACCTGATGACCTGCAACTTCTTCCACCAGGACCCGGGCAAGCTCCTGCCGCGCATTCTCGTCCCCGGCCTGCTGCTCATCCCGGCGGGAGCCGTGGTGACGTGGCTCATGACCTTCTGAAGCCCGCTCGACCGGCACGGGAAATGATTACACCCCAGGCCGATGCGTCAACCGGGCGTTCCCGGCCACACAGTTGCACGGTCCACCTGTTCAAATTCCGATCGCTCTTCCCTGCATCCCGATTTCGTCAGACCATGAACCTTGTCCCGGCGGATGAATCCGCATGTAATCGGCAAAGATCGTTTGACTTCGCATAAAACAGCCGGGCATACATGAAACACCTTTCGGGAGAAGTGCTACCACGTTCTCCTGTTTCGCCTGTGGCGGACATGGCCGCAATCCAATACGCCAATGGAGTTTTGAAAATGACCGAGTTGGAAGACCGCTGGTTGTCGTTCACCGAAATCTTCCCGCCCCGGAAGAGCCTCGGCCAGGCCTTTGGAGATGCGCGGCCATGAGCGAGATCATCATCTACGAAGACCCGGACGCGCCCAACCCGGTGCAGGTAACTCTGGATGGCGACACCGTCTGGCTGACCCAGGCGCAGATGGCGGAGCTGTTTCAGGTCAAGCCCCAGAACATCACCATGCACCTGAAAAAGGTGTATGCGGACGATGAATTGCAGGAGACGGCAACCTGTAAGGAATTCTTACAAGTTCAAATCGAAGGGATCCGGCGGGTGGAACGTACCCGCAAGTTCTACAACCTGGACGCCATCATCTCAGTTGGTTACAGGGTCAACAGCAAACGCGGCGTGCGATTCCGGCAATGGGCCGCATCGGTTCTGAAAGACCATCTCCTCAAAGGGTATTCCCTGAATCGACATCGCCTGGCCGAACGCGGCGTGGAAGAGGCCCGGGCCGCGCTGGACCTGTTGGCCCGCACCCTGACCACCAACAGGCTGGTTTCCGACACCGGGCAGGCCGTGGTAGCCCTGATTTCCGGCTACGCCAGGACCTGGCGGCTTCTGCTGCAATACGACGAGGACAGTCTGGCCCTGCCCGAAGGGTGCCGGCCCGCTCGGGGCGTGCTGAACCATGACCGTGCCTCGTCCGCCATTGCCGGTCTGAAAGCCGATCTGGCCGGGCGGGGCGAGGCCACGCCCTTGTTCGGCCAGGAGCGCGGCGATGCCTTGGCCGCCATTCTCGGCAACATCGAACAGACTATGTTCGGCGAGCCCCTGTACGCCAGTCGTGAACTCAAGGCCGCGCACCTGCTGTATTTCATCATCAAGGATCATCCTTTTACGGACGGCAACAAGCGCATCGCGTCCCTGCTCTTTCTCCTGTACCTGCACCAGGAAAACATGGCCCGTGGCATCGGGGACACAGCCCTGACCGCCCTGACCCTGCTGGTGGCCGAAAGCCAGCCAGCCAACAAGAACTTGCTCATCCGCCTCATCGTCAACCTGATCACGGAATCCTGATTCACGGCCCCAAGAAAAGCACCAAGCAGCCCAGGACCATCGCCTCCACCCGGTCGCTCTCAAGCTGTGTCAAATCGATCTGCGCCCCCCCCCGCCCGGCATCCGCCTCCGCCTGATGCGGTCGCTCGTACCCCTCCCCGTCGATACCATGGCAACCATGGCTCACCATGGGTCTCTGAGACCAATAACAGCCTAATTTTCTGATGTTTCTTCTCAAAAAAGCCCCTTTAAATGGCCTTAAAATCGCCACTCCTGCCCAAAATGAACCGCATTGTATTTGTAATCATCTGCCATTGCTAACAAAAACTCGAATTGCAGGCCCTCATATTTCCGCACTCAACTGAAGGGGCGGGGTGATCGCCGTCGGGCAACACGCCGTGGCGCACATTCCGGCTTTTCTCCGTCCTTCCCGTACGGGCTCCGCCTCCGCCAGGTCTCTTTTCGCCAGACTCCTCCCGCAAAAAGTACACACATTCCCGAATGGTTATGCTGTCGCGATACTGGAACGGTGAGCGGAAAACGCGTGCCGGGACACGGCGCGGGGAGGTTTCATGCGGCATCCGACAGCAGACAGTCCGTGGTTCACCTTCGATTCATCCGGGGAGACGGGTTTCAGGGTCTACGCCTTCTCCGGCCATGAAGAGGTGCACGAACCCTACGAGTTCGTCATCGAACTGGTCCACGAGTCCCACAACATCGATTTCGCCAATGTCCTGGCCAGGCCCGCGTGCCTGCGCATTGCGGACAGGAGCGGCGGGGTCAGGCTCGTGCACGGCGTCGTCCGAGTCTTCGAGCAGCTGCACACGGCCAACGTGCGCACCCACTACCGCGCCACCATCGTGCCCCGACTGTGGTTCCTGGGCCTGACCAGGGACCACCGCATCTTCCAGAACCTGAGCGTGCCCCGGATCATCACGCAGATCCTCAAGGAGCAGAACTTCACCGGCGACAGCTACGCCTTCAAATGCTTCTTCGACTACGCCCCCCGCGAGTACTGCGTGCAGTACGGCGAGACCGCCCAGCACTTCATCTCGCGCCTGTGCGAGGAGGAAGGCATCTACTTCTATTTCGAGCACCACGAGGACCGCCACGTGCTCTGCTTCTCGGACATGCAGGACGGCCCCCGCATTCACGGGGAAAGCCTGCTGCGCTTTCATCCCGGCGCGGGCACCGAGGCGGACACGGCCACGGTCCACAGCATGGAGCCGGGCCGGGCCATCGGCAGCGACGCCTTCACCTTCCGCGAGTGGAACTTCGAGAAGACGCGCCTGGACCTGCAGGTCGGCCTGGCCGAGACCGATCCCGCCAAGGCGCCCGTCCCGCCCGGCATGACCCTGGAGCGGTACCGTTACCCGCACCTCTACCAACTGCAGAAGGACGGGAAGCGCTACGTGGGCTTGGAACTGAAGCGCAATCTCTGCCTGGGCGAACTCGTGCGTGCCGACACCGATGCCTCCCGCATGACGCCGGGATACGTGTTCGAGCTCTACGACCACCACCGACGGGACCTCAACCGGCGCTGGTGGGTCGTACGCGTGGAGCACAGGGGCGAACAGCCGCAGGTCCTGGAGCACGAGGCACCGGACCGGGGCATGACGTATGCCGCCAAGGTCCAGGCCATCCCCAACACGACCCGCTTCATTCCCGCGTCGCGCCACCCGCGAAACCTCATCCACGGCCTGCACACGGCCATCGTGACCGGGCCGGACGGCGAAGAGATCTACCCGGACCAGTACGGACGGGTGAAGGTGCAGTTCCACTGGGACCGGCAAGGCGGCCGCGACGAAAACACCAGCTGCTGGATCCGCGTGGCCCAGGGCTGGGCGGGAGGGCAGTTCGGGACCATGGCAATCCCCCGCATCGGTCACGAAGTCGTCGTGAACTTCCTGGAGGGCGACCCGGACCGCCCCATCATCACGGGCCGGGTCTTCAACTCTGTGAATCGGCATGCAATAATGAC
>DPKT01000345.1 GCA_003542385.1 Desulfomicrobium sp. | reverse complement strand
GTGGCCCTGATGGACAGCGAGGGCGGGGATTCCGGCATCGTCGCCGTCTTCGAGAACATTTCGGAGCTGGAGAAGATGCAGCGGCTGGACGCCTGGAAGGAGGTCGCCCGGCGCATCGCCCACGAGATCAAGAATCCGCTGACGCCCATCAAGCTCTCGGCCGAGCGTCTGGAACGCAAGTTCGGCCCCGCCGTCGCGGACCCGGTCTTCACCCAGTGCACGGGGCTCATCGTCAAGCAGGTCGAGCACCTGCAGGAGATGGTCAGGGAGTTCTCGACCTTCGCCAAGCTGCCCGAGGTGGCCCTGACCCGCGACCATCTCGAGCCGATCCTGCGCGAAGCCGTGGCCGTGTTTTCCGGCAGCCACACGGCCATCCGCTGGACCGTGCGCATCGAGCCCGTCCCGCCAGTCATGCTTGACCGCGTGGCCATGGGGCACGCCCTGTCCAACATCCTGCTCAACGCCGCCGAAGTCCTGGCCGGGCAGAAGGACGCGCGGGTCGATACGGTCCTCTATTCGCGCAAGCGCAAGGGGCGGGTCTACATCGAGATCAGCGACAACGGCCCCGGGATCAAGCCCGAGGAGCAGTCCCGCATGTTCGAGCCCTACTACTCGACCAAGCGCAGCGGAACGGGCCTGGGCCTGACCATCGTCAAGTCCATCGTCACCGACCACCACGGCCACATCCGGGTCAAGCCCAACGAGCCGGCGGGCACCACTTTCATCATCGAGCTCCCGACCGCCCGCAGCGAGGCATAATGAACCAGAACGCATCCATTCTCATCATCGACGACGAAGAGGACATCCGGCTGTCCCTGCGCGGGATATTCGAGGACGAGGGCTGGCAGGTCAGCGAGGCCGGCTCAGGGACGGAAGGGCTGGCCATGGCCCTGGACGGCGATTTCGACCTCGTCTTCCTGGACATCTGGATGCCGGGCCTGGACGGCATGGGCGTCCTGTGCACGATGCGCGAGAGGGGTCTGGACATCCCGGTCATCATGATCTCCGGCCACGGGAACATCGAGACGGCCGTGGCCGCCCTCAAGAACGGCGCCTTCGACTTCATCGAGAAACCCCTGTCCCTGCAGAAGATCCTCGTCACGGCCGAGAAGGCCCTGGAGCTGTCCCTGCTCAAGCGCGAGAACAGGGAGCTGCGTTCGCGCATCCGCCACGAGGGCCCGCCGACCATCGCCGGCAACTCGCCCGGCATCGTCCGTCTGCGCGAGCTCATCAGCCAGGTCGCGCCGACCGAGGCCTGGGTCCTCATCACCGGCGAGAACGGGACCGGCAAGGAGGTCGCCGCCCGGGCCATCCACATGGCGAGCAGAAGGGCGCAGCGGGAGATGGTCTGCGTGAACTGCGCGGCCATCCCCGAGGAACTCATCGAAAGCGAGCTTTTCGGACACGAGAAGGGCGCCTTCACCGGGGCCGACAAGGCGCGCAAGGGCAAGTTCGAGCTGGCGGACAAGGGCACGCTCTTCCTGGACGAAATCGCCGACATGAGCCTCAAGACCCAGGCCAAGATCCTGCGCATCCTGCAGGAACAGAAGTTCGAGCGCGTCGGCGGGACGAAGTCCTTCCGGGTGGACGTGCGGGTCATCGCGGCCACCAACAAGGACCTGGTCAGGGAGATGACCGAGGGGCGCTTCCGCCAGGACCTGTACTACCGTCTCAACGTCTTTCCCGTCACGGTCCCGGCCCTGCGCGAGCGGGCCGAGGACATCCCCGAGATGATCGGGCATTTTTCGCGCCTCATGATCGAGGAGCAGAGCCTGCAGCCCGTGCGTCTGGACAGCGAGGTCATGGACGCGCTCAAGCGGTATGCGTGGCCTGGCAACGTCCGTGAGCTCAGGAACTTCGTGGAGCGGATCTACATCCTCTACCAGGGGCGGGACGTGGACATCTCCATGCTCCCGCCGGAATATCGCGCCGTCGCGGCCCTGGACGCCCTGGCCGCGGTCCCGGACGGGGTCACGGATTTCAAGGAAGCCCGGGCGCGGTTCGAAGAGGCCTTCCTGCGCCGGGGACTGGCACGTTCCGACGGCAACATCGCCCGCCTGGCCGAGGCCATCGGGCTGGAGCGGACATACCTCTACCGCAAACTCAAGACCTATGGCATCGGCATAGACGAAGGCCGCCAGCGGGACGGCCTCGGGAGGCAGTGATGGCGACGAATGACGGAAGCTCACGGGACGGGTCGGGCTGCGCCGAGTGCGCACGGCTCAGGGGGCGGATGGAGAGTCTTCTGGAGCATCTGCGCCAGGAGCTGGAATCGCCCATTTCCTCCATCCTCGGCGTGGCCGGCCTGCTGCAGAACTCGGGCCTGAGCGGCGAGCAGGCCGAATACCTGCGGGTCATCCGCGATGCCGCCGAGGGCATGGATCTGGTCCGCCGCAGCCTGGGGGACATGGCCTGGCAGGATACCCAGAGCGCCCTGGGCGGGGAGGCCGATTTCGACCTGCGCGTGCTGGTGCACGACCTGGCCGAACTGTTCCGCATCCACGCCCGGCGCCGCAACATCCATTTCAAGGCCACTGTGGATGATGAGGTGCCGAGTCTGGTCCGGGGCGTGCCGGGAATTCTGAGGCGCATCACCGGCGGGTTCCTGAACCGCGTGCTGGGCGCTCCCGGCGGTTCGACCGTGTCCATGACCCTCGGACTGGCCGAACGCGGTGAAGGAGCGGCCACGGTGCGGCTGGAGGCGCGCGTCGATGCCCTGATCGATCCGCCCGACGCCGAGTTTCTGGATCTCTGCCGCGATCTCGCCGCCCGGCAGGACGGCAGCGCGGGGTTTGAAGCGGGTGCGGAATCCTGCGAGTTCTGGGCGACCCTCCGCCTGCCCGAGCTGAAGGCCAGACCGTCGTCCTTCCCTCCGCCGCAGCCCATCACCGGCCGCCGCATCCTGGCCGTGGACACGGACGCGACCTGGCGCGGTGTGCTCCGGGAATACTGCTACCTCTGGGAATGCCCCTTCCTCGAAGCCCACGACGGCCAGGTCGCCCTGGAACTGATGCTCGAGGCCGCTGCCCGTGGGGAGACGCCGGATTTCGTCCTCGCCGGCTCCAACCTCGGCAGCATGGATATGGAGGGGCTTGCCGCCGCTGTCCGCACGCATCCGGGGCTGGCTGAGGCCAGGCTGGTGGCGCTGCCGTCCTCGGCCCGGCCGGGCGAT
>DPKT01000077.1:5577-5816 GCA_003542385.1 Desulfomicrobium sp. | reverse complement strand
ATGGGTCCTGCCGGGGCTCGTGCTCCTCATCGCCGTCCTGCGCTTCGTGCCGCCGCCCACCAGCGCCTTCATGCTCGTGCGGCACGCCGAGCGGCTTTTCGGTGACGGCGGCCCGGCCGTCATGTATGCGTGGACGCCCATGAAGAACATCCCGCGGCACATGGCCCTTGCCGTGGTCGCCGCCGAGGACCAGAACTTCCCCAGCCACTTCGGCTTCGACGTGGACGCCATCGCCCGCG
>DPKT01000077.1:3468-5557 GCA_003542385.1 Desulfomicrobium sp. | reverse complement strand
AGCACCATCACCCAGCAGGTGGCCAAGAACCTCTTCCTCTGGTCCGGGCGCAGCTACGTGCGCAAGGCGCTTGAAGCGGGCCTGACCGTCCTGCTTGAAATCCTGTGGTCCAAGGAGAGAATTCTGGAGGTGTATCTGAACATCGCCGAATTCGGGGACGGGACGTACGGGGTCGAGGCGGCGGCGAAACGATTTTACGGCAAGACGCCCGACCGGCTCAGCCGCCACGAGGCCGCGATCCTGGCCTCGGTGCTGCCGAACCCGCGGCGCTTCCTGGCCCGAAGCCCCTCTCCCTACGTCATGCAGCGGGCGAACTGGGTCCAGAACCAGATGCGCCAGCTCGGCCCGGAGTACCTGAACGGCCTCTAGAAACGCGGCGCCGCCACAACCTCGAACGCAACGGAAAGAGACACGACATGCAACCGGGAATCCTCATGGCCGCCGGGGCCTACATCAGCTGGGGCCTGCTGCCCGTCTACTGGAAGCTTCTGGGACACGTGCCCACGGCCCAGCTCCTGTCGCACCGCATCGCCTGGTCCTTCGTCACCCTGGCCGTGTTCCTGGGCCTGCTCGGGCGGCTGCGCCCCCTTTGCGGCCGCCTGTCCCCCGAGGTCCGGCGCTGCTACGTCCTGGCGAGCCTTCTGATCGGCGTGAACTGGTTCATCTATGTCTGGAGCGTCAACGCGGGCTACATCGTCGAGGCGAGCCTGGGGTACTTCATCACGCCCCTTCTTTCGGTGCTGCTGGGCGTCTTCTTCCTGCGCGAACGCCTGCGGGGCCTGCAGTGGGCCCCCCTGGCCCTGGCCGCCGCCGGGGTCGTCTACCTCGCCTTCGACTACGGACGCCTGCCCTGGATCGCCCTGGTGCTGGCGTCGACCTTCAGCCTCTACGGCCTGGTCAAGAAGCGCGCGCCCCTGCCCGCCTTCGAGGGCCTGACCCTGGAGACCGCCCTCCTGCTCCCCCCGGCCCTGGCCTGGCTTGCCTGGAGCGAATTCGAGGGCAAAGGCGTCTTCCTCCACGTCGGAACTCTTTCGGATCTGCTCCTGGTCGGGGCAGGCGCGGTCACCACGGCCCCGCTGGCTCTTTTCGCCGCCGCGGCCCAGCGCATCCCCCTGTCGATGATCGGCATCCTGCAGTACATCGCCCCCACCATCCAGTTCCTGCTGGGCGTCTTCATGTACCACGAACCCTTCACCCGCACCCAGCTGGCGGGCTTCTCCATGGTCTGGGCGGCCCTGCTCCTTTTCCTTCTTGAACGCTGGCGCTTCGGCCGCGCATTGCGCCGTCCGTCGTGAGCAGGGCGTAAAAAAAGCCGGGCTGGCCGGCTTTGGGGAAGAGGTTGCCCCCCGTGCATGTTGAATCGCGGCCAGGCCGGATGTGACTATTTGGACAGAATCTCCCGTACAGCCTGGATGACGTCGGTTACGTCTTCGTCCGTCAGTTTGGCCGAGATGGGCAGACTTACCGTACGGCGGCCGATGTAGCGGGCATGGGGGTATTGGTCCGGGGACCAGCCGAAGCGGCCCTGATAGAACGGGTGTTCGGGGATGGACAGATAGTGCACGCCCACGCCGATCTTGAACTTCGTCATGGCCGTCAGGAAGGCGTCGCGGCTGATCCCGGTCCGCGCCTCGTCAACGAGGATGGAAAAAAGGTGGAAGGCGTGGCGGGTGTCCGGTTCCACGGGAGCGGGCAGAGTCAGGGGCAGGTCCGACAGCTCGTCCATGTAGCGCGTCCAGATTTCCCGACGCCGCTCCCAGAAAGGCTCGACCTTCTCCATCTGGCGCAGGCCGATGGCCGCCTGCAGGTCCATCATGTTGTATTTGAACCCGGCCTCGGTCACGAGATAGTGCTTGTAGCCCTCGTCGCCGAAGCGCTTCCAGGCGTCGGCGGACATGCCGTGCAGGGCCAGGACCTTGAGCCGCGCCGCGTGCTCCGGCTTGCGGGCGAGAATGAGGCCGCCCTCGCCGGTGATGACGTTCTTGGTCACGTAGAAGCTGAAGCAGCCGAAGTCGCCGAAGTTCCCGGCCTTGCGGCCGCGATACTCCGTCTCGATGGCGTGGGCGCAGTCCTCGATGATGGTCAGGCC
>DPKT01000077.1:0-3430 GCA_003542385.1 Desulfomicrobium sp. | reverse complement strand
GGCAGGATGGCCTTGGTGCGCGGCGTGATCTTCGCCCCGACCTTTTCCGGGTCGATGTTCATGCTGCGCGGGTCGATGTCCGCCAGGACGGGTGTCGCCCCGGCGTGGATGATGGCGTTGACCGAGGCGCAGAAGGTCATGGGCGTGGTGATGACCTCGTCGCCGGGCCCGATGCCGGCAGCCAGGATGCTCAGATGCAGAGCCGCGGTGCAGGAGTTGACGGCGATGGCATGCGTGGCGCCCTTGTAGGCGGCGAAACGGCGTTCGAACTCCGCCACCCGCGGGCCGGTTCCGATCCATCCGCTACGCAAGCAGGAGACCACTTCCTCGATTTCGTCCTCTTCGATCCTGGGCGACCCGAAAACCAAAAAATTCTCGCGCATTGTGTTCTCCAACAGGAAGGCCCCATCCCGTCGTGGACGGCGGGGCGATTAATCTTTATAGCTTCCCAATCCATGAGACGGCCAAGGGCTATCCCAACGCCCTCTGCATAGCAAGGAGGATCTATGAGCGACAAATCCATCACGCTTTACGCCCTGAGCACCTGCATCCACTGCAAGAAGACCAAGGAATACCTCGACGACTGCGGCGCCAAGTACGACTGCATCTTCGTCGACAAGCTCGAAGGCGAGGAGCGCAAGCAGATCATCGAGGCCATCAAGAAGGTCAACCCCAAGCTGTCCTTCCCCACCCTGCTGGTGGACGAGGAAGCCATCGTCGGCTTCAAGCAGGACCAGATCAAAGAGGCGCTGGAGAGATGATGACTCCCGAAGAACTCCTCGACAAGCTGCGGCCCCTGCAGGAATCCAAGGGCTATTTTTTCAACAGGGACAGGGCCTTTGTCCTGGACCTCATGGAGAGCCTGCTGGTCAACCGCGACCGGTACGGCTACATGGCCTGCCCCTGCCGCCTGGCCTCGGGCAACCGCGACCTGGACAAGGACATCTTCTGCCCCTGCGTGTACCGCGAGGCCGACGTGGCCGAGTTCGGCGCCTGCTATTGCGGCCTCTACGTGTCCGAGGACTGGAACGAGGACAGGATCCCGCACGAGGTCGTGCCCGAGCGCCGCGACCCGGAAAAGCTCATGGCCGGACTTCTCTTCGAGGAATGATTGACACGGGCCCGGCGCCGCGGATAGTGCCCGGGCCCCGGAGAACGCCATGAGAGAACAGGTCGAAAAGGCCCTCGACACAGTGCGGCCCATCCTTCAAGCCGACGGCGGCTATGTGGAACTGGTCGGCATCCTGCCCAGCGGCATCGTGCAGGTCCGCCTGACCGGGGCGTGCAAGGGCTGCCCCATGTCCCAGATGACGCTCAGGAACAGCATCGAGCGCGCCGTCAAGAAGATGGTGCCCGGCATCAAGGCCGTCGAAGCCGTCTAGCCCGTCGCGCAACCGGCCCTCCCGACACAGCCAAACCCTTTTCCCGCACCCCGCCATGCGCGGGGCGCGGCAGCAGCCGGCGTGAGCCGCCGGATAGTGGAAAACACCATGACCCAGATCGTGACCCGCTTCCCCCCCAGCCCCACGGGCTACCTGCATATCGGCGGCGCCCGGACGGCGCTCTTCAATTACCTGTACGCCCGCCAGAACGGCGGCAAGTTCATCCTGCGCATCGAGGACACGGACCAGGCCCGCTCCACGCAGGAGATGACCGACGCCATCATCGACGCCATGCACTGGCTGGGCCTCGATTTCGACGAGGGCCCCTTCTTCCAGAGCGAGCGCGGCGACATCTACAACAGCTACGTGGACAAGCTGCTCGAGACCGGCGGGGCCTACTACTGCTCCTGCACGCCCGAAGAGGTCGAGGAGATGCGCGAGACGGCCCGCGCCAACGGGCTCAAGCCCAAGTACAACGGCAAGTGCCGCGAGATGGGACTGGGGCCCGGACCGGGCCGGGTGGTGCGCTTCAAGACGCCGCTCACGGGCAAGGTCGTCTTCGACGACATCATCAAAGGCCCCATCGCCTGGGACGTGCAGGAGATGGACGACTTCGTCATCCGCCGCGCCGACGGCTCGGCCATCTACCAGATGGCCGTGGTCGTGGACGACGCCGAGATGGGCGTGACCCACGTCATCCGCGGCGACGACCACCAGAACAACACGCCCAAGCAGATCCTCATCTACCAGGCCCTGGGCTTCCCGCTGCCCAAATTCGGCCACGTGCCCATGATCCTCGGGCCCGACAAGAAGAAGATGAGCAAGCGCCACGGCGCGACCTCGGTCATGATGTACAAGGACATGGGCTACCTGCCCGAGGCCATGCTCAGCTACCTCGTGCGCCTGGGCTGGTCCCACGGCGACGACGAGCTCTTCACGCGCGACGAGCTGCTACAGAAATTCTCCCTGGAGGGCCTGGGCAAATCGGCCTCGGTCTTCGACATGGACAAGCTCAACTGGACCAACAGCCATTTCATCAAGACCGGCGACGTGCCGCGCCTGGCGGGCTTGCTGGGCGAGATCATCCGTTCGACCACGCCCTTCGATCCGGCCCAGGACTATCTGGAGGCCATCGTCCCCCTCTACCAGCCCCGCGCCAAGACCCTGAAGGAGATGGCCGAGCAGGCCGCCTTCTTCCTGCACGACGCAGGCACCCTGCCCTACGACGGGGCGGCCGTGGCCAAGTTCCTGACCCCGGAAATCCGCGAACACCTGGCCGTCATGGCCTCCCGCATGGAGGCCCTGCCCGCCTTCGACCACAAGTCCCTGGAGGACATGGCCGCGGCCTATCTGGAGGAGACCGGCCTCAAGTTCAAGGCCCTGGCCCAGCCCATCCGCGTGGCCATCACCGGCACGACCATGAGCCCCGGCCTCTTCGAAACCATGGAGGTCCTCGGCCGCGAGCGCACCCTGGAACGCTTCCGCAAGGCCCTGACCCTCTAAGCCAAGGCCCGGACAACCGGGCCTTTTCCTTCTCTTCCGGCCGTGTCCATCACGTCCATGCCGTCCATACCGTCCACAAGGTCCACCCCATGTACGACTACCAGAAAACCAACCTCTTCACCGCCCAGGTCGCCGACGGCATCGAAGACCTGGCGCTGGCCGAACTGGCCGAACTCGGGGCCACGGACTGCACCCGCGGCTTCCGCTTCGTGCGTTTCCGGGCCGACCGGCAGACCCTGTACCGTGTCGTCTACCGTTCCCGGCTCGTCTCCCGCGTCCTTGCACCGCTGGTGCGATTCCCCTGCCTCACGGACAAGGCCCTCTACGCCGGGGCCAGGGACATACGCTGGTCGGACTTTCTGACCCCGGACCAGACCTTCGCCGTCTTCGCCAACGTCTCCAAGAGCGCCATCGGGCACTCGCAGTACGCGGGCCTCAAGCTCAAGGACGCCGTGGCCGACTGGTTCCGCGACCGCACGGGCCGCCGGCCGAGCGTCGACCCGCGCGAGCCGGACCTGTGGCTGCATCTGCACATCCACGAGGAC
>DPKT01000110.1 GCA_003542385.1 Desulfomicrobium sp. | reverse complement strand
CGCCTTCGCGGGAATGACGCTGCGGCAGGCATTCAAGCAACTGAACCCGCCCTGGAATATTTCTCCCCCGCTCCTTGCCCCCCAATCTATATGCGCATATATTATCCACATACTGCACACAGGAGACATGCGCATGAATCTCGCCTATGACACGCAGGCCCCCAAGAAACCAACCAACGTCAGCATCAACAGCGATCTGCTGGCCAAGGCCAAGGCGTTGAAAATCAATGTGTCCGCTACGCTGGAAACGGCCCTGGCCGACATCGTCGCGGCCCGCCGGCGTGAATTGTGGAAGGAGGAAAACAAGGCGGCCATCGAGGCATACAACCGGCTGGTCGAAGAAGCCGGCGTGGCCTGCGACGGCATGCGGAGTTTTTAGATGGCGCAGTTCACGGTTTACGCAAATCCGAACAGCTCCACCCGCACGACCTACCCATACCTGCTGGATATCCAGTCCGACCTTCTGGACGACCTGCGCACAACCGTCGTCATCCCCATGTCTCCGATCCGCCTGGCCGGCAAGGCCGCCATCTCCAGGCTTTGCCCCGTGCTGGAAATAAACGGCGAACCATACGTCGCGCTCACGCAGCAACTGGCCGCCGTGGACAGAAAAGCCCTCGGCAAGAAAATCTGCGATCTCGGCCGCTATCGATCAGACATCATCGCCGCTCTGGATTTCATCATTTCAGGCATCTGAACCCCGTTCTCCGGAACAGGACATTCTCTTCCGACTGACGACATAACGGCTACACAACTCACCCGCCCGAAGCGCAACCCGGAGCGGGTCGGGGTGTTTCGGGCCGGGGCCGGCGACTGTCCGACTGATCCAGGCATCGTTTGCTTCCCCGCTGCCCTCACGCTCGAAGCGCACAACGATGCTCTTCGCTACTCCGCCACCCGAAGCGAAAACCGAAGTCCCCGCACGTAGCGGGGAAGCATTACGAGGCCGGAGAAGGAGTTTCGGCGGCCCCGGCCCGAAACGTCCCGGCCCGCGGCCGCCCTGCCCCCATCCCTCTAAATGTCGATCTTGGTCCCCGAATACGTGAACGCGTTCCTGTTCATCTTGATGAACGTCCCCTTGTCGATGCCCACGGCCTTGCCGCACTCGCACCAGACCTTGCCGTCGCGTTCCTCCAGGAACCAGATCTTTTCGATCCTCTCCCGGTGGCACCTCAGGACCTCGCCCGACCCCAGCTTGCGGTAGCGCCACAGCTTCCTGCGGCAGGCGGCGCACTTGATGACGAGCATTATTCCGGCACCGTCTCCATGGACGCCCACTTGGGCTCGTGCAGGGGCAGGACGTGGTCGGCCAGGGTCTTGGCCCGGACCAGGGTCTCGTAGGCCAGGTAGGGATTCACGTTGGTGCCGGGCGGGATGACCTCCATCTCCATGGCCGTCACGGACTTGGGCGGGTAGAGGTTCTCCAGGATGGTGCAGAAGCCGCAGATCAGGACGCTCCCCTTGTCCGTCTCCACGCGCACGGACATGCCGCCCTCGGTGTGGGCCGGGGTGTGGATCATGGTGATGCCGGGCGCGATCTCCGTGTCGCCCGTCAGGGCCACGACTTGGCCGTTCTCCTCCACTTCCTCGATGTAGTCCTCCAGGTAGCGGAAATCCAGCGGGTGCGGGTCGTGGATGCGCTCCAGTTCCTTCTCGTGGACGTAGATCTTCGCGTTGACGCACTTGGCGTCGTTCTCGCAGTGGTCGTTGTGCAGGTGGGTGTGCAGGATGATGTCGATGTCCTCCGGGACAAGGCCGTACTTCGCCAGCCCTTCCTCGAATCCGTAAATCTTCCCGCCGATGGCCTTCTCCCGTTCCTCGGAGACCACGGGGCGCATCTCGCCCGTGTCAACGAGGATCTTTTTGTCCCCGCCCTCCAGGTACCAGCAGTAGATGGGTATGGTGTAGGGCGTGCCGTAGTCGTGCTGATACGTCATCATGCCCTTGTCGAAGACCTTTGTGCCCATGACGATGGGGTGGATGCGGTAGGTCATGCGTTCCTCCTTGTGAATGGGGCCGGACGGCCGCCCTCTCAGAGGTCGGCCGTGTCCAGGCGGAAACCCGAATACCCCGTGTGCACCTCGCAGTCCAGGTGGTCCGCCAGCCAGGCCGCGGCGGCCTCGCCCGTGCAGTGGCAGGGCACGAGAAGCCCCACGCGCATGTCCCGCAGGGCGCGGGCCGTCTTCTCCAGGCGCTCCGGGGTGGCCGCGCCGAGGTGCAGACCGCCGATGACGGCCCGGATGCGCCCCTCGCCCGTGACCTCTCGCAGGTGCATGAGGGTGTTGACCAGCCCCGCGTGGCAGCAGCCCGTACAGACCTCGAGACCCTTGTCCGTGGCGATCCACAGGGACTGGTCGTCGTTTATGGGGTCGGGGCGGTGGCCACGGGGGTCGAAGAAGAACGGACCGCCCGTGTCCTCGAAGTCCGTGCGCCGCGGGATGAAGCCGCTGAGCCCCATGCCCCCGCCAAGCGGCACGGATTCGCCGTTCCAGCGCAGGCGGTCCACGGCCAGAGCGTTCAGGGCGCGCATGGACGCCATGGGCATGCGGATGTCGCGGGCCTCACCGTCCCGGATGCTGTAACGCGGTTCGGTCACCCCGGAATGGCAGTACAGCCTGGCGTGCGGCGCCGAGGACAGGACGAGGGGCACCGCGCCGGTGTGGTCGTAATGACCGTGGCTCAGGGCCAGGATGTCCGTGCGGCCCAGATCGACGCCCAGGGCGCGCGCGTTTTCGGCCAGGGCAGGGCTCTGGCCGGTGTCCAGCAGAATGCGCCTGTCTCCGGCGTCGATCCACAGGGCGTAGCCGTGCTCCTCCACGCACCCGAAACCGGCCCGGTTGTCGACGAGCACCGTAAGTTCAGCCCGTGTCATGGCGCCTCCCCTCTCAAGCCTGCGGCGCCGGGGCGGGCAGGTTCAACAGCGGGGCGACCACGGAACGCATGAGCTCCGCCGTGGGGCTCGACGCGTGGTGCAGGACGAAGGCCTGCCCCAGATCCCCGGCCTCGGCCACGGACGGGTCGATGGGGATGGAGCCCAGGAAGGGCACGCCCATGTCGTCGGCCATCCGCTTCCCGCCGCCCGAGCGCAGGATGTGCGTGACCTCGCCGCACTTGGGGCAGACGAAGCCGCTCATGTTCTCGACCACGCCCAGGACCTTCATGCCGACCTGGGCGCAGAAGGTGATGGACTTGCGCACGTCCATGGCCGCGACCCGCTGCGGCGTGGTCACGACCACGGCGCCGTCGATGGGGTTGATGAGCTGACACACGGACAGGGGCTCGTCGCCCGTGCCGGGAGGCGCGTCGATGATCAGGTAGTCGAGGTCGCCCCAGGCCACGTCCTT
>DPKT01000018.1:221-4666 GCA_003542385.1 Desulfomicrobium sp. | reverse complement strand
CCCAGGCCTCGCGCGGCCCGCCGGGCATGATGCTCGGGCCGAGCAGCGCCCCTTTCTCCCCGCCCGACACGCCTACCCCCAGGAAGGACACGCCCTTGTCCCGCAGCCGCAGAACGCGCGCCGCCGTGTCCTCGAAATGCGAGTTGCCGCCGTCCATGACGATGTCGCCGGGCTCGAGCCAGGGCAGCAGTTCGTCCAGCAGTTCGTCCACGGCGCTGCCGGCCTTGACCATGAGGAAGACCGCCCGCGGTTTTTTGAGGGAGGCCGCCAGGGCCTTGAGGTCCATGGCGGCGATGATGGGCGCGCCCTGTGCCGGGCCGGCCATGAAGGCCTCGGTCTTCTCCCAGGTGCGGTTGTAGACCGTCACGCCCAGGCCGTGCCGGGCCATGTTCAGGGCCAGGTTCTGACCCATGACGGCCAGACCGACGACGGCGATATCGTTTGCGTACATTGCGGGTCCCCGGATGCGCCGGTTTGAAGGAATGCGGATGTCGCGACGATACAGCCTTGCGCGGCCCGCGGCAAGGCGCGGGCCGCATGTTCCGTGTCTTGTCGCCGGAGGTCAGCCTTCCAGGTGAACGTAGGCCTCGGGGGTGAAGCGCGGAGAGCAGACGGCCAGGAAGATCAGGTCGCCGTGTCCGGTGTTGGCGATGCGCTGCCTGCACCCCGGCGGGATGAGGACCACATCGCCAGGCCCCACGGGGTGCGGCGGCAGGTCGCCCACTTCGACCAACCCGTGTCCTTCGAGGACGAGATAGCGTTCCACGGTGTCCCGCAGGGCGTGCCAGGCCGTGGTGCGGCCCGGTTCCACGCGGGCCCGGGCCATGGACACGGCGGGGTCGTGTTCGCCGTTGGACAGTTCCGTGATGAAGCAGCCCTCGCGGAAGAAGTACTCGCGCGCAGGGTCGTGGCTCAGGATAAGGGGGCGCATGCTTACCTCAGAATGAAGCCGAGGATTTTGAGATCCTTGGCCCAAGGCTTCCAGGGTCCGCTCAGGAAAGCGGCGCGCATGGTCTTGGGGTTGAAGATGACCTTTGCGTCCTGGTCCAGGTGGCACTTGCGGTCGTAGTTGGTGTGGGTGAACCGCAGGGTCCAGGTGCCGTCGGGGTTGGGGCAGGCCTCCTCGACGTACCCGACGTGGCCCGTGGTCATTTTGTGCCGTTTCTCGGAGCCGATGACCATGATGGAGCCGGCCTTGGGAACGGATGTGGTGTTCTTGTTCTTGCGCGCGCACTCGAACCATTCGATGGGTCCCGTGTCGCCCAGGCGGCAGGTATTGATGCCGCTGCGGCAGCGGGCGTAGATGACGGATTGTGGCTGGCATCGGCCGGTGACGGTTTTGCCCTTCTTGGTTCTGGTCGTCTTGCCGGGCTGGAGTTTGAAGCAGTTGCCGCGGTCCTTGTCCGGGGTCACGGACTCGCACTCCAGGCATGTCCCGTCGGTGGTGGGCTGCTGCGTGTCGGGCCGACTGTCCGTTTGCGGAGCGGATGGGGCCGTCGCATTCTGCGGGGGCAGAGAGGCTTCGTGCGGAGCGGCCGGCGGGATGGTGGCGGCGGGCTGAGCCGGTCCGGGCGCGGTTTTGGAACAGGCGGTCAGGGCCAGGAAGGTCAGGGTCAGCAATATGAAGGTCGCGTTGAAACGGCGGCGCATCCGATTCTCCTTGAGGGTGCGGTGGTGATTGTCCGGGCCCTGTAGTGCCCGGGGGCGGGCGGCGTCAATCGTGTGGAGCGAAGGGCGAGTTCATTGGGCGCTGAGATTCGTATTTTTGGGAGTCGCGTGGCGTCGCGGGCCGGGCAAGGGCTGTCGGCTGTCCGACCGAGCCAGGCATCGTTTGCTTCCCGGCCGTCAAACGGTCAACGCCCCACCCCTTGCCCGAAGCTCAAGGCCGGGAAGCATTACGAGGCCCGCGAGGAAGTCCCGGCAGCCCTTGCCCGGCCCGCGACGCAACGCTTGAGGTGGAGCGGAAGGATGTTTGGAAGAAAAATGTGAATGGGGTGCAGGGGACGTGTCCCCTGCCCGCCGGAGGCATTCTTTGTAGCGTTTAGAGGGGGTAGGGGCAGACGATCCGGCGGCGTTTGGGTGGGGTGCAGGCGAGCAGGGCGTTGTGCAGCAGGGACAGGGCGGCGAGGAGCAGGAAGCGGCGGCGGGTCATGGGCCGGACCGGCGGTCGGCCAGTTTCTGGACGGCGGTGCCGGCCAGGATGAAGCCCAGGCCGACAAGGGTCGAGGGCAGGATGGCTTCGCCGACCAGGAAGTGGATGATGAAGAGGGACAGGAAGGGGGCCAGGTAGATGAGGTTGCTGACCTGGGCCGTGGTTTGCGAGAGGCGCAGGGCGGAGATCCAGAGCACGAAGGTCACGCCCATCTCGAAGGTGCCGATGTAGGCCGCGCCCAGGAGGCCCGGGAGGTTGGGCGTCAGGGGGAAGCCGGCCAGCAGGGCCCAGACGCCGGTGTAGAGCGTGCCGCAGCAGAAGTTGAGGAAGAGGCGCAGGGTCGGGTCCAGGTCGTCGCGGACGCCGAAGATCCAGAACAGGGCCCAGATGACGGTGCTGCCCATGGCCAGGGCGAAGCCGGTAGGGCTTTCCATGCGGAATCCCAGCAGGTCGCCGTGGGTGGAGATGACCAGGGCCCCGAGGTAGCTGAGGGCGATGGCCAGGAACTGCAGGCCGCGGATGCGCTGCCCGAGGAGCGGGATGGACAGGAGGCTCATGGTGATGGCCCAGGTGTAGTTGATGGCCTGGGCCTCCTGGGCTCGCAGCAGGTCGTAGGCGCGGATGAGGACGAGGTAGTAGAGGAAGGGGTTCAGGGCGCCGAGGATCAGGGAGAAGCGCGCCCGGGTCCAGGACAGGGTCCTGAGTTCCCCGAGCCGTCCTTGGACAGCCAGCACCAGGGCCAGGACGATGACGGATGTCAGGCTGGCCCAGAAGACCATGGGCTCGGGCCCCAGGTGGCGCAGGGACAGCTTGAAGGCCGTGGCCGCCGTGGACCACAGGCAGACCGCCGCGAGGCCGAGGGCGTAGGCTTTCTTTTGGTTGGTCCGCTTTTCCATGGCCGCGTCCGAGTTGCGGTTTTCGAAAAATGAATATACCGACTCTGTTGCGGAGTGAGGCTGCAAATCGTTCGGTTTTGCCCGCACGGCACCGCAAATTGAACTGTGCCGACGACCAGGAAGGTTTCCGGCCGCCGGTCCGGTTTCGACGTACTTGTGGGGGAAGCCCATTTTTTGTCAAACCTTTTCATGAGGATGGAGAACATGCTGAAACGTGCTGCTTTCGTGATCGCCTGTCTGCTGTGCATGGTTGCCGGCCCGGCCGTGGCCGAGGAAAAGGTCTTCATCAACGGCATCGACGCCAACTATCCGCCGTTCGCCTACGTGGACCAGAGCGGCAAGCCCAGCGGCTTCGATGTGGACGCCGTGGACTGGATCGCGGCCAAGATGGGCTTCAAGGTCAAACACGTGCCCGTGGACTGGGACGGCATCATCCCCAACCTGCTGGCCAAGAAGATCGACTTCATCTGCTCCGGCATGACCATCACCAAGGAGCGCGCCGAAAAGGTCAACTTCAGCGCCCCCTACTGGGAAGTGAAGAACGTCTTCGTGACCAAGAAGGACTCCGCCCTCAAGGCCGAGGAGATCTACGGCAAGGACGTGACCGTGGGCATGCAGGCCGGCACCTCCGAGGCCAAGTGGATGGCCGAGGAGAAGGAGAAGCAGGGCTGGAAGTTCACCATCAAGTACTATGACTCCGCGCCCATGGCCATCGAAGACCTGGTCAACGGCCGCATCGAAGCCGCCGCCATGAACTATCCGCCGGCCCGCGACGCCGAGAAGAAGAAGCCCGTGCAGATCATCGGCATCTTCGGCGAAGTCGAGGAATTCGGCGCTGCCGTGCGCAAGGAAGACAAGGAACTGCTCGACAAGCTGAACAAGGGCTTCGAGATGCTCAAGGCCGACCCCTACTGGGAAGAGCTCATCGCCAAGCACCTCAACAAGTAGGCCCCGCGCCGTGTGAATCCATGGGAAGGCCCGGAATCGTCCCGGCCTTCCCGTTTTTTTGCCGCCTCCAGACTCTGAAGGAACCATCCCGGACATGAACGAAACCCTGACCGTCCTCCTCGACGCCCTGCCCTTCGTGCTGCAGGGCGCCGCCGTCACCGTCACCGCGGTGGTCGGCGCCATGTTCCTGGGTCTTTTCATCGGCGTCCCCCTGGCCGTTGGGCAGGTATACGGCTGCGGTCCTGTGCGCTTCCTCTGCGACACCTATGTCTGGTTCTTCCGCGGCGTGCCCATCCTGGTGCTCCTTTTTCTCTTCTATTTCGGCCTGTTCAACTTCATCGGCCTGAACCTGAACGCCGTGGCCGCCGCGACCGTCGTGCTCGGCATGACCAGCGGGGCCTATCAATCGCAAATTTTCCGCGGGTCCATCCTGTCCCTGCCCAAGGGGC
>DPKT01000018.1:0-126 GCA_003542385.1 Desulfomicrobium sp. | reverse complement strand
TCAAGGACTCGGCCCTGGCCTTCGTGCTCGGGGCCAGCGAGATCATGGCCCGCACGCATTTCGTGGCCTCCCGGACCTACCAGCACCTGCCCCTCTACATCAGCGCGGCGGTGCTCTATTTCCTCC
>DPKT01000284.1 GCA_003542385.1 Desulfomicrobium sp. | reverse complement strand
CCTGGCGCGACGGCGTGAGCGCCATGACGCGCATGGTCGACGCCGACGCCGTCCTTCATCTGACCCAGCTGGCCGATGCCCGCCACGTCCACGGCGAGGCCCCCCTGTTCGAGAACCTGCGCGGGCACGTGTCGCGTCAGGTCAGGGACACGCCCGTCCTGCTCATGTACATGGCCCGCGAGGCCCTGCGGTTTCCCCCTCCCTTGGGCTTCTTCAACAGCCTGGTCGTCGAGCGCCACGGGCCGGGCAAAGGCGCGCTGGACGTCAAGAAGGGGGGAGTCTTTCCCCTGACCCAGGGCATCAAGACCCTGGCCCTGGAGCACGGGCTGCGCGAAACGGGCACCCTGGAGCGCCTTCATGCCCTGCGCGGCGAGGGCGTCTTTTCCGAGGGCATGGCCACCGGCATGGAGGAGGCGCTGCGCCATTTCCAGGACCTGCGACTGCACGCCCAGGCCGCGGCCGTCCGTGCCGGGATGTCCCCTGACAACTTCATCCATCCGGAGAGCCTGGACGTTGGCGAGCACGAAAAGCTCATAAAGTGCTTTAAGTTCGTGGCCGGTTTCCAATCATTTCTCCACGCCAAATACGGCCTGCACCTTATTTCCTGAAATCGATCTCTGATCGCGTCGGAGTTTGTTGCGCACTTTTTGTTCGTTATCGAACATAAAATGTTGACTTGTGAATATTGATGCTCAATAGTTTTTCCGTTTCGCTCAGCAAACGGACATTTTATCGCCATTGAGCAAGGGTTTCCGTGAGCACCTCCCCCCATTGCATGAGTCACGAGTTGCGGACCTTCCTGGACCGCTTTGATTTCGCCTCCTGTCTGGTCTGCGGCTCCTGCGCAGGCGGTTGCCCGGTCACGGGAACGCCCGGCATGGACGGATGGGACACGCGCAAGGTAATGCGCCTGCTGGCCAACGGCCTGGTCGGCGAGGTCGTGGCCTCGGACTTCCCCTGGCTGTGCACGGGCTGCGGCCGCTGCGCCGGCGTCTGTCCGGCCGGCATCGACATACCCTCGGTCATGGCGCACATGAAGAGCCTCCGCCCCCGCGAGGCCGTGCCCGGGTCCCTGCACAAGGGCATGGCCAACAACCTGACCACGGGCAACAACCTGGCCATCGGCCGGGAGGAGTACCTCGAAGGCATGCGCGACCTCGGCCGCGATCTGGCCGAAGAGTGCCCCGGCTTCTACGTGCCCGTGGACAGAAAGGGGGCGGAGATCCTCTTCTTCCCCAACTCCAAGGAAGTGTACGGCGACTTCGAGGACCAGTTCTGGTGGTGGAAGATCTTCTACGCCGCCCGCGAGAACTGGACCGTCCCGTCCGAAGGCTGGGAGGCCGTGGACTGGGCCCTCTTCACCGGCAACTACGAAGCCAACCGCGAACTGGCCCGGCGCAAGATCGACTACATGCGCGCCAACTCCATCGGGTCCATGATCATGCCCGACTGCGGCGGCGGGTCCTACGGCTGCCGCAAGGGCATGAGCGCCCTCACGGCCGAGAACCCCGACAACGCCGTGGGCTTCGTCTACCTCTACGACTATCTCCTGAACCTCATCCGCACGGGCCGCATCCGCCTGGACAGGTCCGTGCACCGCGGCAAGCGCTTCACCTACCACGATTCCTGCAAGCACGGCCGCGAACTGGCCGCCCACTACGGCCACGGCTACTTCGACGAGCCCCGCGAGATCGTCGCCGCCTGCGTCGATGATTTCGTCGAACTGACCCCGACCCGGGACAAAAACTTCTGCTGCGGCGCCGGCGGCGGCATGTGGCCCATGCCCTACGAACAGCAGTCCGCCTGGCACGCCCGCTACAAATATCAGCAGATCAAGGACTCCGGCGCCGACGTCGTGGTCGTGGGCTGCTCCAACTGCCGCGACCAGATCATGCGCCGCATCCCCAAGTTCTACCCCGACTGCGACTACGAGGTGAAATACCTTTGGCAGCTCGTGGCCGAGGCCCTGGTCATCGAACCGTGGGATGAGGCGCGCATCGCCGCCGCACGCGTTGAGGAGAGGGCGCAGTGGGAGCGGCTGGGGGTGGAGGAGTAGGCGATGCCTCCGGGGTGCAGGGGGCGCGGCCCCTGAACCCCGGGCGGGTTTTCGGAAAGTTAACGAGTTGACCGCTGGACGGTCGTTATTCAGCCCGGCATGTCCGGGCTATTTCGTTCCGTAAAAGTGTCGAAGAGGATGGACATGCCGACCAGGGCCGTTCCCTGGGCGCAGGCGTCGAGGATGTCCGAGTCGCGCCAGCCGAGGTCGCGCAGATCCTGGATGTCCCGGGCAGCTGTGACCTCCCGCGCCAGCATCTTGCGCACGAAGCGCAGCAGGGCGTTTTCCTCTGCGCTGAAGGCTTCGGCGTCCTCTCCCGCGTCCAGGTTTTCGAGGTCCTCCCCCGTCAGGCCCGCCTTGGTCAGCCACTTCCTGTTCAGGCTTCGGCAATGGTCGAAGCAGGCTTGCCGCGCCGCAAGGAAACGGATGGCCGCCAGCACGGGGAACGTCAGCCGCTCGTGGCGCATGAAATAGCCGATCTGGTCGAACTGCAGGCGCAGAAGCTCAGGGCTCGCGCTCAGGAGCTGCAGGGGGGCGGGAACTTCGGTGCGGCCCCTGAAGTGGCCGTAGATGCCGGCCACGTCGCCCGCAGCCTGGCCGGGTTTCTGGTACTCGAGAAGGAACATGGGGAATCTCCGTAGTAGACCGGTCGTCTAGTAAAAGGTTCAAAAAATGATGCCGGGAGGCATCGGTTCAGGCCAGCAGGACGTCGAAGACCATGGCCTGGAAATTGTCCAGCGGTTCGGGCCCCGCCGCGGCCTTCATGCGCATCAGGGCACCCTGCCAGGCCGAAACGATGAAGCGCGCGGTGGCCTCGGGCTCGAAGCAGGGCTTGAGTTCTCCGCGGTCCCGGGCCTGGCGCAGGACAACGGTCACGGTCCGGATCAGGCTTTCGAGGGCTGCGTGGAGCTTTTCCCGGAAGGCCGGGTTCACGTCGCCCATTTCCTGGGCCAGGTTGCCGATGGGGCAGCCCTTGATGAAGCCCTCCGCCGCGAAATAGTCCCGGAACCAGAGGAAAAAACGGGCCAGGCGCGCGAGGGGCGGCAGGGTTTCGTCCCGCAGGATCGGGCCGGTCTCCTCCGCGAGCCAGGCGCGGTAGTGATCCACCAAGGCCAGTCCGAACTCCTCCTTGCTTTTGAAATAGAAATAGAAGGAGCCCTTGGGCACCCCGGCCGCCGACAGGATTTCCTGCAGGCCGGTGGCGGCGTAGCCCTTGTGGTGGATGATGCGTCCCCCGATGTCGAGGATGTGCTGGCGGGTCGCGGCTGACATGGTTTTCAAGTAGACCGGTCGTCTATTACCGTCAAGACATTTTCCATCTGCGGCGTCCCTTCATGCCGTGGCGAGGGCCGCGGACATGGCCGCGTCGAAATTGACGTCCAGGACGGACGCGACGTCGGCGTCGATACGGCCGTCCTCGGCCAGGCCGCGCATGAAGCTCCGAGCCTCGTCACGTTTCAGGCCCCGCCGGTACGGGCGGTTCTGGACCATGGCCTGGAAGATGTCCGCCACGCGCATGATGCGTGCCGGCAGCGGCATGTCGGCGGCGTGAAGATGAAAGGGGTAGCCGCTGCCGTCGGGCTCCTCGTGGTGGTAGGAGGCCCAGGCCGCGATGTCGTCGAAGCCCGGGATGCGGTGCAGGATCTGGTAGGTTTCGAAGCTGTGCGTGTTGATCACGAAGCGCTCCGAAGGTTCGAGCCTGTCCGGTTTGTCCAGGATTTCATCGGCTACGCGCAGTTTGCCCAGGTCGTGCAGCAGGCCGGCGATCTCGAGCAGGGCGCACGTTTCGTCATCCAGGCCTGACAGTCGCCCGAAGAGCAGGGCCACCCGGCTCACGCCCAGCGAATGTTCGGCCGTGAAGGGGCTTTTGGCATCGACGATGCGCGAGAAGATGATCGAGAGCTTGCGCAGGTCACCGAGATCCACGAGTTGGCTGACGGATTTCGAGAGTTCGGCCTGCAGGTACGCCTCCGCGGCGGGGACTCCAGACGAAGCCAGAAGGCCTCGGTGCGCGAGGCTTCGAGAAAATGTGCGACGAGTTCGGGCGCGAAGTAGGTTTCGCTGTGCGACTGGATCTGGTCCCGGATCCGTTCGGCGTGGGCCAGGACGGTCTTGTCGGCGTGAAAGGAGGCGGCCATTGCGTCCACGCGGTCCGTCAGCAGGATCAGGTTGGCGCGCAGGGCCAGTTCGGACGGGACGTCCTCGTCGCGGAGCCTGTTCCAGGGCGTGTGGTGATGGAGAATGGGCTCCGCCATGACCGAAAGGGGGCCGAAGTCGGCCAGCAGGTCATGCCCCGTCCGGCAATGCCGCCAGGCTTCGGGCCAGTCGAACTCCGTGACCAGATGCTGGTGCACACGTGTCGAGGACACGCCGATGTCGTGGAGCAGGCCGAGGTCAAAGAGGAACGACCGCTCATCCTCCTCCAGGCCCATGACCGCAGCGCATTCGGCGGCCATGATGCCGACTCGCTTGCCGTGGCCGACATCATCGACGCCGACGAGATCCAGCGCGTCGGAAAGGGTAAGGACGATGCGGCGAAAATCGGTGTGGAACGGCATGGGCGTTTCTCCTGGATGCGAGAGGTGCTCGGAAAGACCTGGGCCGCCGGCTTGCCCCTGGTGCGGCGAACCCGTGCCGGATCGGACGGAATGAGCGTCGAGGCTATCACGACAAGCCCGCAAGTCAAGACAAGGCGGACGTGTTCGCGACGGTGACGACGCCGTACAGGCCCTTGCCCACGATATGGTTTTGCCCTAGGTTTGCGCCCTTACGACCAATCTTTCAGCGGGGTTTGCCATGATCCACCCGAACATCCTCTCCCTCATCGGCGCCACACCCGTGGTCTATCTGAACCGCGTCTTCCCGCACCCCCGCATCCGCCTGGCCACCAAGCTCGAAGCCCAGAACGTCGGCGGGTCCATCAAGGACCGCGTGGCCCTGGCCATGATCGAGGCGGCCGAGGCTTCGGGGGAACTGACACCGGACAAGACCGTCATCGAGGCCACCAGCGGCAACACCGGCGTGGGGCTGGCCATGGTCTGCGCCGTCAAGGGCTACAAGCTGACGCTGCTCATGCCCGACTCGGCCTCGGAGGAAAGGAAGCGCATCATGCGCGCCTTCGGGGCGGAACTGCGGCTGACGCCGGGGCGCCTGGGCACGGACGGCGCCATCGAGGAGGCCTACCGCCTGGCGCGCGAGGAGCCGCAGACGTACGTGCTCATGGACCAGTTCAACAACCCGGCCAGCATCGCCGCGCACTTCATCGGCACGGGGCAGGAGATCATCGCACAGACCGAGGGACGGGCCACGCACGTGGTCGTCAGCCTCGGCACCTCCGGCACGGCCATGGGCATCGCCAAGCGCATGAAGGCCTCGGCCCCGCACATCAAGGTCGTGGCGGTGGAGCCCTACGCCGGGCACAAGATCCAGGGCCTCAAGAACATGCAGGAGTCCTATCCCCCCGGCATATACGACAAGCGCGCCCTGGACCGCATCGTCCACGTCGAGGACGAGGAGGCCTACGAGTGCGCACGGCGGCTGGCGCGGGAGGAGGGGATTCTTTCGGGCATGAGCGCGGGAGCGGCCCTGGCCGGTGCCCTGCGCATCGCGGGCGAGCTGGACGCGGCCGGTGAGGAGGGCCTTATTGTCTTCATCTGCCCCGACACGGGCGAGCGCT
>DPKT01000112.1 GCA_003542385.1 Desulfomicrobium sp. | reverse complement strand
AGGCCGAGACGGAGCGGGGGGCGGGAACGGAGGCGGCCTCTGCACTGCCTCCGGCCGCACCGAGCGATTCGGGGTCGGCGGAAGGCGTGGAATTTCCCATCAACGACCAGGTCCAGGGTACGTACAGGGTCAGGCTGCAGGCCGAGGGCATCACGGTGGCCGGGCCGCAGGACGACCCCTATTTCCGGCGGCGCCTGCAGGCCTTGCTGCCGGGGGCCCCGGCGGTCGCGGAAGGGGAGAAGCGCCATTTCGACATGCTTGCCGAGAACATGGGCGTCAAGGCCGCCCTCGACGGTGACGCCCCCTACAGCCGGGTCCTCGGGTTCGTCACGGCCGACACGCCCGTGGTCATCCGCGTCGACGCCCCGGAGAACCCCGAGATTCCCCTGAGCGAAAAGGAGGCCAAGGACGGGGTGTCCTACCGCGTGGCGGGCAAATCGGTGTATGTCTACCGGCACGACGACGCCGGGGGCGACGCGGACATCGGGTTCGAGGAGAGCCGGGACGGCGAGGTGCGCTGGACCCCCCGCCTGGACCCCGCCACGGGCCGCCCTGTGGGCCCTCGGGCCGTTGGCGTCTACATGGCCTACCGGGTCAAGAAATTCATCGGCGACAACGAACTGGGCACCCTCAGCACCAGCGTGCACCGTGTCGGCTGGGTCGTGACGGCCATGCCCGGCGACGTTTACGAGCACGAGGGGACGCTCTACGCCGTGGGGCAGGACGAGTCCCTGTCGGCCGGCGCGCCGGACGGACCGGCTGCGGCCGCGGAGAACTTCGACTTCGAGCTGCCGCAGTACGCCCTGGACGAAAGGGCCATCAAGCTGTCCGACGATCTGCGTCACGTGGCCTGGGTCGAGGGCGAGAAGAAGGGGAAGAAGCGCGTCGCGGTCAACGGCGTGCCCGGAAAATGGTACGACGACGTCAAGGGGTACTCCATGCTCTTCACGCCCAAGGGCGAGACTTTCTGCTTCGAGGCGGAACTGGGCGACAAGGAGATTCCGGTGTGCAACGGGGCCGACGGCCCGGTCTTCAGCGAAATCGATTTCCTGAAAATGAGCGAGGACGGGGCCCATGTCCTGGTCGGCGGGAAGGTCGGCGACGTGTACCGGGTCTATCTCGACGGCAAGCAGGTGCGCGAGACGCCCGTCCCCGTGCGGGAGGGGGCCGTGGCCTGGAACGGCAAGGCCGCCTGGGTCGAGCGGGGGCGTGACGAGCAGACCGGCGCCGACTTCGCCACGGTCGTGACTGCGGACGGTGCCGTGGGGCGGAAGTACCCGGCCGTTCACGGCAACCTCCTGTTCACGCAAAACCGCGCCGAACTCTACTACATCGCCGAGAAAGAGGGCGGAGACCGCTTCCTGGTTCGGGACGCCGAGGAGCTCACCCCCACCATGGGCAGCGGCTACAAGTTCACGGTCACCCCTGACGGTGCGTATTACGCTTTTGTGGCCCATGTGGACGACACGGTCAGGTCCATGGTCGTCAACGGACAGATCGGTCCCGATTTCGAGGATATCTGGGATCCGGCCACGTTCAGCCCCGACGGGTCGCGGCACGCCTACGAAGCCAAGAAGGGCGGCGAGGCGTTCCTGGTGGTCGACGGGCAGGTCTTCGCCCATGATTTCGGGGCGCTCAAAAGCGTAGCGGGTGAAACCTTCAGCCCCGACGGACGGCATTGGGCCGCGGGCTTCCAGATCGGCGACGAGGAATACGTCGTGGTCGTGGACGGCAAGGAGGTCGGCCGCGGCCAGGGCTCGCCCAGGGGCATCGTCTTCAGCCCCGACGGGACGAAGGTGGCCTGGCTGGAGAAGGGCAAGTCGTCCTGGCGGACCTTCCTCGACGGCCAGGCCGGCCCGGAATTCCGGGAGATCTTCGGCGACGAGCCGCCGCAATTCAGCCCCGACGGCAGGCATCTGGTCTACTTCGCACTCGACAAGGAGAAGAAGGTGCACATCGTCGTCTTCGGGGGCGAGGACCGCGTCCACGATATCATTCCGCCCCGGGCGGCGTTCGCCAAGGGCGGCGTGGAGTACCTGGCCGTCGACGGGAACCGCTTCCGGCGGCAGAGCGTGCCGCTGCCCTGAAACGGTTCCGTCTCGGCCGTCCCTCCCGGCGGCCCGGACAGACATGAAAACAGGCCGGAAACCGCCATGGTTTCCGGCCTGTGTCTTTTCGGGGTGACGCCTAGGAACGTTTTCCGAACTTGACCGCCCCTTCCAGGAGGTAGGTCATGTCCTCCACGACCTCGGGGATGCTCTTGCCGCCGGTCAGTTCGCGGATGCGGCGGTCGGCGGTGACGGGATCGATGTTGTTCTCGCCGAAGTCGGCCAGGATCTGGCGGACCTTGTTCCAGTGCTCGCGGGCGTTCTGGAATTTGGTCAGGCTCTGGCCCGTGGGTTTGACCTGGTCGAGGATGGGGTTCAGCTTGGTCTGCATGTCCTTGGCCGCGCCGCGGCTGATCTCCTGCAGTTTGGTCATCCTGTCGAGGCTCGGGTCGTTTTGCATGTGCCAGGACTTGTAGCGCGTCACGTCGGCCGCCTGCTCTCCCCAGGCCTTGGATACGCCGGACTTGTCGGGAGAGAGCCAGGCCAGGTCCTTGTAGCTCTCGGCATGGCCGCTGGTGGTCACGGTTTCCCAGGCCTGTCCGGCATTGCGTCCGGTTGACGCCTCGTAGGCCTCGTTCCAGGCCCTCTGGGCGTCCTCCTGCCACTGGTTCAGCTTGGCGGGCTTGCCGTCCCGGGTCAGGGCGCGGGCCGCCTGCTCGTCCAGGCCGATGTCGAAGTCCATGCCTACGGACCCGGCGCTCGCGGAGTTGCGGAACTCCTTGAGGGGTTGCTGGTTCCACCCCTTGGCCTGCATGTTGGCGTGGAACTTGGCCTCCACGTCGGCGTGCACGGCCCGCAGGTGGGCGTTGTAGGCCTGCTGCGAACCGGCGTCCCCCTTGTACTTGAGGAAGTTCTTGGCGTGGGGGCTGCCGTTGACCGCGGCCACCTTGTCGCGGACCTCGGCCTGGAGTTTCATGATCTCCGCGGGCGAGGCTCCGGCAGCGCCCGCCTCGGAAAGGCGCTTCTGGGCCTGCCGGAAGTCCTCGACGAGGTCTTCGCCCTGCTTCCTGGCCTGCCTGAACTGCTCCAGGGCGCGCTGGTCCCCGGATTTCGGCAGCTTGGCCACGGCCTGCGGCGCCGTCCCGGAGGACGCCGCCGGCTTC
>DPKT01000027.1 GCA_003542385.1 Desulfomicrobium sp. | reverse complement strand
TGAACCCCGGCAATGTCCGCGAGGCCGTCCTGACCGTGCGGCCCGCCGCCGTGGATGTCCATACGGGCGTCGAGGCCCCGGACGGCTCCAAGGACCCGCTCCGCGTCCGCGCCTTCGTGCGGGAGGCTCGGGCCGGATTCGCCCGGGCCTTCCCTTCCTGATTTCCCCGAAGTTCCCCTGCTCAATCCAGCACGACGCGCAGGTCGACGCTGACCATGTCGTGCACGACATGGTAGCTCAGGTATTTGAAGAACCTGGCCGACCCGTACAGCACCCCCCACATGGTGCGGTCCAGGTCGAGATGGGCCATGAGGGCCAGCCTGTCTTCGGCCAGGGGGCAGAGGTGGGCGTCGAAAGCGATCTCGCGGGCCACCCCGCGCAGGGTCATGACCGCCGTGACGCGGAAGTTCGGCAGCGTGGCCGGAGCGTCCGGAACGGGCGCCATGTCCGTGATCTCCACGGTGCAGGTCGGGAAATGGGAAACGAAGAAGAAGTCGTCGGACTTCAGGTGGTTCTCCAGCACGGCCTGCAGTTCCGTGCCGGCGAGGTCCGCGTTGGCGATGGAGTCCATGGCCAGCGTGAAGAGGCCCTTGAACCCATCTCCTTCGCGGATCAGCGTGCCCTCACGTATGGCCAGGGTGCCGGTGTGCCTGCCGCCCGCGTTCCGCCCGGTCCAGATCAGGGCCGATTCCGCGGGGACGGCCGTGTAGCGGGCCTTGCGCAGCTCCAGGACAGGGTGGGCGGGCTCCCATTCGTCCGTCTTCGTTCCTTCGAGGGGCTTGCCTTCGGCCTTCCAGGCCGGGAGGCCGCCGTGCAGGACCGCCACGTTGACGTACCCGGCCCGGTGCAGCTTGCCGGCCGCCGTCACTGCGTCCAGGGACCCTTCGCCCGCGCCGTAGACGATGATCGGGGCGGTCTTGTCCGGCGCCAGGGCGGCCACCTGGTCGAGGAAGGTCACCTCGTAGACGCAGGCGTTGCGCGCCCCGGGTATGTGGCGGGCCTCGAAGTGCTCCGGCGGCAGGACGTCCAGGACGATCTGGCGTCCGGATTGCGTGGCGGTCAGGATGTCTTCGGTGGATGCGGGCGTGCTCGGCATGGGCGTTCCTTGTGCGGACGGGTGGGCCGTCCGGTTGAGTGTGTCCGGCGTCTCCCGGTCGAAGCTCAGGGCAGCGGCTGCTCGGTGTAGGCCACGTCGGCCTCCTGAGAGCTGAAGGGGGCCATGTCCAGGCCTTGGCGCACGTGCCCCACGAAGTCGGGGTTCAGGAGCATGGATTTGCCGGACAGGGCGATGTCGGCCTCCGCAAGGGCCTCAAGCGCCGTGCCCCGGTCGTGGATCTTGCCGCAGATCATGAGGGGCTTGGTGGTCCGGGAGCGGGTCAGGCCAGCCATGGTCCGATCCGTGCCGAAGGCTTTGGCCCGGAAGTCGTAGGTCGACACGGACAGGGCGTCGATGGGTTCGGCGTCGATGAGGTCGACGAGCTCCTCCCACTCCCGGGCGTCCTTGAACTGGGAAACCTCCATGTCGGCGACGGCCCAGTTGGAGACGCGAAGTGTCAGCAGGCGGCTCCGGGGGATGGCCCCGCGCACGGCCCTGATGATCTCGCTGGCCAGGCGGAAGCGGTTGGCCAGGGGGCCGCCGTACTCGTCCTCCCGCCTGTTGGAATAGGACGACAGGAACTGGTTGATGAGGTAGCCGTGGGCGCCGTGCACCTCAATGCCGTCGAAGCCCGCGGCCACTGCGCCTTTGGCCGTTTCCACGAAGCCGTTGACGACGTGCTCGATGTCGAAGCGGCTCATGGCCTCCGGGAGCGGATAGGGCTTGCCCGTGAGGGGGTTGTCCTGCCGCGGGGCCACGGCGCTCGGCGCGATGGAGCGGCGGGCGGGGTTGATCTCGGGCCAGGCCATGCGGCCGCAGTGGAACATCTGCATGACGGATACGGCCCCGTTGGCGCGGATGGCGTCGGTGACGCGCTTCCAGGCGTCGATCTGGGGCTGGGTCAGGATGCGCGACTGGCCGGGGTAGCCTTGGGCGCTCTCGTAATCCGTGACGATGGCCTCGGTGTAGACCAGCGCCGCGCCGTTCTCGGCCCGCCGGACCAGGAAGTCGAGGACATCCTGGCGGGGGATGGATTCGGGACCGGCGGACATGCGCGTCATGGGGGCCACGCCGAGCCGGTTTTTGAGGGTGAAGGGGCCGAGTTTGAACGGGGAGAAGATGTCGGTGCTCATGGGGCGCTCCTATGCTCAAGGGGAGATTCGATTTCTCTCATATGATTCCCCCCGTTGGTCAAGTGGCGCGTGCAGCCGCCTCCTTTCCGCTATCCGGCCGTCTACTTGAGGTCGAAGAGGATGCCGCCCGTCCCGTCCGGCACCGGTACCGGCGGCTCGGGAGCGTGATAGATGCGTCGGATCTTCTCGCCGAGGTGCCGCAGCTCCTGCAGGCTCCGCTCGACCTCGCGGGCCTGTTCGAGGATGCGGGCGAGCAGCTGATCCGACCGTTCCGGGTCCCGGGCGGCCTTGAGGGCGTCGATGTAGTCGAGCATGAGCCCGAGTTCCATGAGCTGGACCTGGGCGATGTTGTTCAGCCGGTCCGACAGTCCGCCCATGGTCCGCCTGTAGGTTTCGAGCTCGGTCTGGGCGATGAGGGCCCGCATGTCGTGCAGGATGACCTGGTAGCTTTCGGGTCGCCCGGTGTTGCGGTTGCGGCGGCAGCCCGCGGTGACGGCCACGTCCACCATCTCCCCGCTGCGGGTCTGCAGCCTGAACGGTTGGCCCGTGACGCCGCCGGCTTCGTCGATGAGGGCCATGAAGGCGTCGCGTTTTCCGGGGTTGGGGAATAGCTCCCCGACATTGGCGGCCAGGGCCTCCTCGCGCGAGGCGAAGCCGAAGAGGTTCACGGCCGCCAGGTTGATGTCGGTGAAGGTGCCGTCGGCCGAGGCCACGAAGATGGGGTCCGTGGAGTTCTCGAAGATGCGGCGGTACTTCTGTTCGTTGACGCGCAGCCGCTCCTCGTCGTTCTTGCGGTCCGTGATGTCCTTGATGAAATGATAGACCTGCTGGACCCTGCCCAGCCCCTGCTCCTTGTAGACCACTTCGCCCTCGTCCCGGACCCAGCGGATGTCTCCGTTGGCGTGGACGATGCGGTACTCGATGCGGTCGAATTCCCTGTCGACGAGACCGGCGTAGAACGCGTGCACCTTGTCCGAGTCCTCCGGGAAGACGAGGTCGATGGGGTGGAAGATGTTCTGCACGAACTGCTCCGCCGGCAGGCCGTAGAGCCCTTCCGTGGCGTGGTTGGCCGATTCGATGCGCGAGTGCTCCCGGTCGAAGGCGATGATGACCTCGGGGATGGAGTCCAGGATGCGTTTGAGCTTTCTCTCGGCCTTGGTCCGCTGCGTGATGTCCGTCAGGGAGCACAGCAGGGAAGGGGCGCCGTCATGGGTGACCGCCTGGGCCTGCATGATCATGAATGACTCGGCGCCGTCGATGTCGCGCAGGGTGAATTCGAGCTTGCCTGCGGCGCAGACCGAGTTGTCGACCGGGATCGATTCCAGGTATCTGCCGACGCGCCGGTGGTGCTTGGGGATGACGAAGTCGAAAAAGGGATGGCCCGGCAGCCCGGCCTGGCCGGTCTTGGAGAATGCCGCGAAACAGGCGTTGGCGTGACGGATGATGCCGTCTTTCAGAATGACCGTGCCCTGGCTGATGGCGTCCAGGATGCGCAATTGGTCGGTGCTCAGAAGCTGCATGTGCGTTCGATGCGTCCGGTCCGGGCGAGTTCCCGGCGTGTTATTTGGCGTTGATGGTGATGGCGTCCAGGGTCGTCAGGCTGGCCCGGGCCCGGGTGCCGGGGGCGTTGACCATGTGCCAGGCCGTGTACTGTTCGGCGTAGAGCGTGGCCGCCGACATGCCGTCCACGGGCACGACGACGTTCAGGCCCCGCATGGAAGCGCCCGTGGCCGTGTGCAGCACGGCGCCTTCGGCCGTTGTGCCGGTGACGATGACCGTGTGCACGCCGAGTTTTTCCAGGATGGCCTCAAGGTCCGTGCGGAAGAACTTGTCCACCGTGGATTGGACGATGGGCTCGCCGGGCAGGGGCAGGGCCTGGGGCAGGATGGTGTCCGGCGTGCCCTTGCTGGTCAGGCTGTGCACCACGGGCATGCCGGCCGCCCTGGCCCTGGCCAGGAATTCGCCGATGCGCG
>DPKT01000342.1:13319-13470 GCA_003542385.1 Desulfomicrobium sp. | reverse complement strand
GGGATGCGCACCTTGAGGTTCTTGTTGATCTGCGTCACTCCCTGGCCGCGGCACTTGGCGCACGGGTGGGTGATGACCTTGCCCTCGCCTCGGCAGACCGGGCACGGCACGGAGATACGGAAAAATCCCTGGCTCTGGGTGACCTGACCCT
>DPKT01000342.1:13078-13263 GCA_003542385.1 Desulfomicrobium sp. | reverse complement strand
CCCGCCGCAGTCGGAGCAGGTCTCCTTCTTGGGGATGTTGAGCTCGACCTCGGTTCCCTTGGCCGCGTCGCGGAAGGACACGTTCAGGTTGTAGCGCAGATCCGCGCCGGCCCGTGGGCGGCGCCGGCCGCCCGCGGCCGCACCGAAACCGAAGAAATCCCCGAAGATGTCGCCGAAGGCGCTGA
>DPKT01000342.1:0-12991 GCA_003542385.1 Desulfomicrobium sp. | reverse complement strand
TCGTAGGCCTCGGCCGCCTCCTTGAACATGTCCTCGGCCTCCGGATTGTCCGGGTTGCGGTCGGGGTGGTACTTCAGGGCGAGCTTGCGATAGGCGCTCTTGATCTCATCAGCCGAGGCACTGCGGCCGACGCCCAGCACTTCGTAGTAATCGCGCTTGTCAGCCATTATTCATCCTGATCGTCGGCTTCGAAACTGAAATCCTCGATGTGCTCCACATCGGGCAGGACCTTGCCTTCGGCGATCTCGCGCAGGGCGGTCACGATTTCCTTGTTCTTGGACGAGACGAGGGGATCATACCCTTCGTGATACTGCTTGACCCGCTTGATGGCCATCTGCACGATCAGAAATCTGTTGTTGACCTTCTCCAGGCAATCTTCAACGGTAATCCTGGCCATTGCACCTCCGCAAATATATATCGAGTTGAGAATACACAGAAAAAATGCCCGGCTCAACGGATCGAGTCGGGAATAACATTTCACGCTACGCATAACGCAAGGGGGTTGTCAACGAGCAACTCGCCTCCGCCCCGGGCAACCCCCTTTACACCGGCCTGAGGCGCCGATAGGGAGGCGGGCATCCAAGGCTCATAATACGCATCACGAATCTGTCAAACCCTTGCGGGCGCGCCTCCGCGCACCGCTGCAAGCCGATTTCCGGAGACCGCCATGGCCCAGTGGGGCAAACTCAAATACGCCCAGCAGTCCTGCCTCGGGCAGGCCGGCAAACTCATGCAGCAGACGGGCATGGCCTGGCCCGGGGCCCGCATCGGCCTGGCCGTGTCGGGCGGCATGGACAGCTGGGTCATGCTCCAGGTCATGACCATGCGCCAGCGCATCGTCCCCTTCCCCTTCGAGCTCTTCGTCATCCATCTGAACCCCGGCTTCGACTCGACCAACCACGTGCCCCTGGCCGACTGGATGCGGGAACACGGGGTGGCCGGCCATCTCGAAACCACGGACTTCGGACCCCGGGCCCACTCGCCGGAAAACCGCAAGAAATCGCCGTGTTTCTTCTGCGCCTGGCACCGCCGCAAACGCCTGTTCGACCTCTGCCGCCAGTACAACCTGACCCACCTGGCTCTCGGGCACAACACCGACGACCTGGTCTCGACCTTCTTCATGAACATGCTGAAGACGGGGAAAATATACGGACTGGTACCCAAGGAGACCTATTTCGGCGGCCGGCTTACCCTCATCCGTCCCCTGCTCCTGCTGGACAAGTCCACCATTTCCCAGGCCTGCCGGCAGTGGAAGCTTCCGGTCTGGCAGAACGACTGCCCGTCCAAGGACGCCACGGCCCGCAGCGAAACCCTGGACGCCGCCCTGGCCCTTTGCAAGGGCGACAAGCGCATCCGCACCAACATGTTCAACGCCCTGCGCCGCTGGCAGACCGAGACCTGGCCCGGCATGGTCTAGGATGCGTCGCGGGGCCGGCCCCGCGCCATGGTCCGTGTTTTGCTTCAGGCGGCGCATGGACCTCTTCTCCTTCGATCCGGGCGTCACTCTGACCTTTCTGTTTGCGCTCATGCGCATCAGCGTGATTCTTTTCCTCATGCCCTTCTTTGGCGGCCAGACCTTGCCCACGCCCGCCAAGGCGGCCCTCTGCCTGACCCTGACCCTGGCCCTCTGGCCGCGGCTGCCGCTGGTCGGGGACCAACTGCCCGCGCACCCGTTCTCCCTGGCGGTCATGCTCGGCGCGGAACTGCTGATCGGCCTGATCCTGGGCCTGGTCATCCGCTTCGTCTTCGCCGCCATCCAGACCGGCGGCCAGCTCATCGGTTTCCAGATGGGCTTCGCCATGGTCAACGTCGTGGACCCGGATTCCGGCGCGTCCGAAGCGGTCACGGCTCACTTCCTCTACATGGTCAGTTTGCTGACGTTTCTGAGCTTCAACGGGCACCTCTACCTCCTGAGCGGCCTGATGCAGAGTTTCGACGTGCTGCCGCCGGGGTCCATCCTCATCACCGAGCGTCTGGTCTCCCAAGTCTTCGTCCTCTCGGGTCAGATTTTTGTCCTGGCCATCCAGATCGGCGCCCCGGTCATCGCCGCCATCCTGCTGGTGGACCTGGCCCTGGCCCTGGTCTCGCGCGCTTCCCCGCAGATGAACGTGCTGATCATCGGCTTCCCCATAAAAATCAGCATCGGCTTTCTGTTCCTGGGCATCATTTTCGAGATCCTGACCCTGCACATGGAGGGCTTCGTGTCGCGCATGCCGCTCCTCTTCTCCCAACTCATCGGCGCCATGCGCTAGGACCCCATGTCCCAGAACGATCCGAGCCGCACAGAACAAGCCACCCCCAAACGCCGCAACAAGGCCCGCGGCGAGGGGAGCGTGCCCAAGAGCCAGGAGCTGCCCAAGCCCTTGACCCTGCTCTTCGGCATCATCATGCTGCGCCTGTATCTGGACACCATCCACGCCGAGATGGACAAGCTCATGCGCTGGTTCTTCCACGAGGGGTTCGTCTTCGAGCTGACCCGGACCTCGGTCTACGCGCTCTTCAAGGACTGCCTCGTCAGCATCGCCGTCATGGTGCTGCCCATCATGCTGGTCATCGCCGTGGCGGCCTATATCGCGATCCGCCTGCAGGTCGGCAAGCTCTGGGCGCCCAAGGTTCTCAAGCCCAAGTTCAAATTCCTCAACGTCATGTCCGGGCTCAAGAAACTCATCATCAGCAAGCAGGCCGTCGTCCGCCTGCTCAAGAGCATCTTCATGGCCGTGGCCGTGGCCATCGGGCCCTACGTGGTCCTCAAGCAGGCCTTCGGCGAGGTCATCCCCCTCTTCTACCAGACTCCCGAAGCCATCGCCGCCTACGTCCTCTCGGCCGGCCAGACCATGTTCCAGTACGCCCTGGCGCCCATGCTCATCATCGGCATCGCCGACCTCCTCTATTCACGCTGGGACTACGAAGAGAACATCAAGATGACCAAGAGCGAGGTCAAGGACGAGCGCAAGCAGGCCGAGGGCGACCCGGTCGTCAAGAGCAAGCAGAGGCAGAAGATGATGGCCGTCATGATGCGGCGCATGATGCAGGACGTGCCCAAGGCCGACGTCATCATCACCAACCCGACCCACCTGGCCATCGCCGTCCGCTACAACGCCCAGGAAGCCCCGGCCCCGATCGTGCTGGCCAAGGGCGCAGGCAAGGTGGCCGAGCGCATCAGGGAGATCGCCCGCGAACACGGCATCCCCATCCGGGAAAACAAACCCCTGGCACGGGCCTTGTATAAGGTGGTCGAGGTCGGGGACACCATCCCCGAGGAATTCTACCAGGCCGTGGCCGCCATCCTGGCCCAGATCTACCGGGCCAGGCAACGCCGCCCCTAGAACCGCAACCGCTTCAGGACGTCAAAATAATGTCTTCACGCGCCCAGGCCATGACCATCAACTACAAGCGTTTCACCAAGCAGGGAGACTTCCTCCTGGCCGGTGGTGTGATCCTGACGCTTTTCGTCATGCTGGTACCGCTGCCGACCATCATCTTGGACGTGCTGCTGGCCTTCTCCATCTCCTTCTCCCTGGTCATCCTCATCACTTCCATGTTCATGACCTCGCCGCTGGAGTTCTCCATCTTCCCGTCGGTCCTGCTCGTGACCACGCTCCTGCGCCTGGCCCTGAACGTGGCGTCCACCAGGCTCATCCTGCTGCACGGGGACCAGGGCACAGGGGCCGCGGGCAAGGTCATCCAGGCCTTCGGCGAATTTGTGGTCGGCGGCAATTTCGCCATCGGCGCGGTCATCTTCCTCATCCTCTTCATCCTGAACAAGACCGTCATCGTGGCCGGTACGACGCGCATCGCGGAAGTCGCCGCGCGCTTCACCCTCGACGCCATGCCCGGCAAGCAGATGGCCATCGAGGCCGACTTGAACGCGGGCCTCATCGACGAGGAACAGGCCGTCAGACAGCGCGAGAACCTGCGCCGCGAGGCCGACTTCTACGGCGCCATGGACGGCGCGGGCAAGTTCGTATCCGGTGACGTCAACGCCGGCATGTTCATCACCTTCATCAACATCGTCGGCGGCATCTTCGTCGGCGTGCTGATGAAGGACATGAGCTGGATGGAAGCGGCCAAGACCTTTTCGCTCCTGACCATCGGCGACGGCCTGGTCTCGACCATCCCCTCGCTGATCACCTCGACTTCGGCCGGAATCATCGTCAGCCGCGCGGCGGCCGAGGCGCGCATGGGCTAGGAATTCATCGGCCAGCTGACCAACCACCCCAAGGCCCTGAAGCTCGTTTCCGGCGTCCTGCTGCTCTTCGCCATGGTCCCGGGCATGCCGACCCTGGCCTTCTTGACCATTTCCGGCGCCCTCTACGGCGTGTCCGTCCTGGCAGAGCGAATCAAGGCCGAAACCAAGGAGCCCGAACCCAGGAAAAAGAAGGGTGCGGCGCCCGACAGCCCCGAAGAGGTGCAGGCCCTGCTGCCCCTCGATGTCATGGAGTTGGAGGTGGGCTACGGGCTCATCCCGCTGGTGGACGAGGAGCAGAACGGCAACCTGCTGGCGCGCATCCGCTCCATCCGCCGCCAGTTCGCCCTGGACATGGGCGTCATCGTGCCGTCCCTGCATCTGCGCGACAACCTGCAGCTCAAGCCCGGCGAGTACGTGGTGCAGATCAAGGGCAACCGCGTGGCCTCGGCCGAAATCATGATCGACCATTTCCTGGCCATGGACCCGGGCGACGCGCGCCACCGCATCAAGGGCATCGAGACCCTGGAGCCGGCCTTCAACCTGCCGGCCCTGTGGATCCCGGACGCCAAGAAGGACGAGGCCGTCATGGCCGGGTACACCGTGGTGGACCCCTCGACGGTCATCGCCACGCACCTGACCGAGGTCTTCAAGCAGAATCTCCACGAGTTCCTGGGCCGCCAGGAGGTCCAGGCGCTGCTCGACAACCTGTCCCAGCGCGCCCCCAAGGTCGTGGAGGAGCTGGTGCCCGGCACCCTGTCCCTGGGCTCGGTGCAGAAGGTCCTGCAGAACCTGGTGAAGGAGAACGTGTCCATCCGCGACCTGCTGAGCATCGTGGAATGCCTGGCCGACTACGGCCACTCCATCAAGGACCCGGACCAGCTCACGGAGTTCGTGCGGCAGCGCCTGTCCAGGACCATCATCAAGTCCTACCTGGGCTCCGGCAACCTGCTGCCCATCATCTCCCTGGCGCCGGCCATCGAGAACGCCTTTCAGGAGAGCATCAAGCGGACCGACAACGGCACCTATCTGGCCATGGAGCCGGGGCTGGCGCACAAGATCATTCAGGCCATCAACAAGGCGTCCGAAAAGGGCATCGTGGCCGAAGGCCAGCCCGTGCTGCTGACCTCCCCGGCCATCCGCCAGCACCTCGCCCAGCTGCTGGCCCGCTTCCTGCCGACCATGCCGGTCATCTCCCAGGCGGAGATCCCGGCCGACATCAGACTCGAATCCGTAGCCATGGTGGAAATCTAGCATGCAGGTCAGGACATTCACCGGAACGAGCACCAAGGACATCATGGCCCGGATCAAGACCGAGCTGGGCCCTGACGCCATCATCCTCAGCAACCAGAAGCGGTCCGTCAAAGGGATGACCACCTACGAGATCATGGCCGCCCTGGATATGCCGCCCGCCGCCACGGCCTCGACCGAGACGGCCGCCCCCCTGGGGCAGGACGACGCGTCCTGCCTGCGCGAGGAGTGGACGAGGCTGCGCAAGCAGCTCATGGCCGTGCTCAAGCCCCAGATGGATGTGGGCCTGCTCACGCCCCGCCAGCAGCTGGTCTTCGAATACCTGGAGCGCGAAGGCGTGAAGGAGGACGTGCTCATGGACCTGTGGGAGAAATTCCGCCGTTCCCCCGACACCCCCACCCTCTCGGTCATGAACGACATGGTCGGCGTCGCCCCCTGGATGGAGACGCAGTGGGAGCACAAGGTCCATCTCCTGGCCGGGCCCTTCGGCAGCGGCAAGACCAGCACGGCCCTGCGTCTGGCCCTGGCCGCGAAGAAAAACCGAAAGGGCGCGCGCATCCTGGTGGTCAACGCAGACCGCTCCCAGGGCAAGGGGCGCCTCTACCTGCGCCATTACACCGAACTCTCGGGGCTTTCGTACCGGGAACTGGACACGCGGGAGCATTGGGAGGCCCTGCGCGGCGACGCGAAGAGCCACGACCTCGTCCTGGTGGACCTGCCCGGTCTGCCCGGCCGCCAAAGCCTTGCGTCCTGGCTTGAGGACACCGCCGGCGGCGCCCTGCCCGCCTGCCACGTGCACCTGGTCCTCAGCCCACTGTTCGGCTCGGCCCAGATGGAGAGCTTCATGAGCCGGCTGCGCTGCCCGTCGGCGTCCAGCATTATCTGGACGAAGCTGGACGAAGCCTGTAATTACGGGGAAATAATCAATCTGGCCAGCAGCACCGGGTTGCCCGTCTCCCTTTTTTCCGTCGGGCCGGACCTGAAGAACACCCTGGTCCAGCCCTGCGGGCACGATGTCTGGAAACTCCTGCTGCGGCACGAGCTGCCCCTCGCAACCAACTGAAAACACGTCCCGGACAGAGCATGAGCGCCAACCTCCCCATCGTTCTCTCGGTCACCTCCGGCAAGGGGGGCGTCGGGAAAACCAACGTCTCCGTCAATCTCGCCCTGTGTCTCGCACGGCTGGGCAAGCGCTGCGTCATCCTCGACGCGGACCTGGGCCTGGCCAACGTCGACGTGGTGCTGGGCATGACGCCGGAAAAGAACCTGTTCCACGTCTTCCACGAAGGCGTGTCCATCGGCGACATCCTCCACCCCACGGAATACGGGTTCTCCATCCTGCCTGCGGCCAGCGGCGTGAGCGGCATGCTGTCCCTGTCCACGGGGCAGAAGCTCGAACTCCTGGAAGCCATGGACGTCCTGGAGGACAGCATCGACTTCCTGATCGTCGACACGGGGGCGGGCATCAACGACAACGTCCTCTACTTCAATCTGGCGGTCCAGAACCGGCTGCTGGTCATCACGCCAGAGCCGACATCCCTGACCGACGCCTACGCCCTCATCAAGGTCCTGAAGCTCCGGCACGGTGTCGATTCGTTCCACGTGCTGGTCAACATGGCCGGCAGCGATAAATCGGCCCGTGAAATCTTCGCCAAGCTCTATAACGCCTGCGACCATTTCCTGGGGGGCATCTCCCTGGATTTCGTCGGCGCCATCCCCCAGGACCCGACGGTGCGCCAGGCCGTCATCCGGCAGCAGCCCTTCTGCAGCCTGAACCCGGAGGCCGAGGCGTCCAGGGCCATGCTCACCGTGGCCCGCAAGCTGGCGCAATGGAAACCGCAGGACCATCTCGATGGGAACATCAAGTTCTTCTGGAAGAAGCTCCTCTTTGCGGAATAACGCCGCAGAACCGGTCTGGTCCGTGCTGGAGCAGACCGGCACCTCCTTCTCGTCCCTGTCCCCTGCCGACAAGGACCGCATCGCCCGCGCCTTCGCCCCCCGCATCAAAGCCAGCGCCCTGCATCTCAAGGCCAAGCTCCCGGCCCATATCGAACTGTCGGACCTGATCAGCGCTGGAACCCTGGGCCTCATGGAAGCCTTCGGCAAGTTCCGCCCCGATCTGGGCATCCGTTTCGACACCTTCGCCGACAACAGAATCCGCGGCGCCATGCTCGACGAGCTGCGGCGCATGGACTGGCTCTCGCGGGGGCTCAGACAGAAGATCAAGAAGCTGGAACAGGTCATACGCGAGTTCGAACAGGAGAACGGACACGCCCCGTCCCGCAATGAACTGCTGGAGGTCACGGGTCAGGACCGCCTGGAGTTGGAAACGACCCTCGAAGCCCTGAACTCCCAGATCATCCTGAGCCTCGAAGCGATCCAGGACCACGGGGAACAGGCCGGCGAGGGGCGCAATCACCAGGAACCCTTTGCCTCCGCGGCATTCCAGGATATCATTGACAAGCTGGGTCATCTCATCGATAGACTGGGCGAACGGGAAAAGCTGGTACTCAGTTTGTACTACACCGAAGAGCTCAACATGAAGGAAGTGGCTTCCGCCCTGGACATCACCGAGGGGAGGGTCTCGCAGCTGCACTCGCAGGCCCTGGGGAAGCTCAAGCACATGTTCATGCGCGAGTACGGGGACATCAACTGACTTCCCCTTCGATTTCATGAATTTCCAATGCGGAGGAATACATGGCCGTCAACACGAACATGCGGGTGCTTATCGTCGATGACTTTTCGACCATGCGCCGGATCATTAAAAATATTCTCAGACAACTCGGCTTCTCCAACATCATCGAGGCCGACGACGGCGCCGCGGCCTGGGAGATCCTGAACAAGGACCAGGTGGACTTCATCATCTCCGACTGGAACATGCCGCAGATGACCGGCATCGAACTGCTGCGCAAGGTGCGCGCCAGCGAGGAGTTCGCGGATCTGCCCTTCCTCATGGTCACGGCCGAGGCCCAGCAGGAGAACATCATCGAGGCCGTGCAGGCCAAGGTTTCCAACTACATCGTCAAGCCCTTCACTGCGGAAACCCTGGGCCAGAAAATCAACAAAATCTTTGAATAACCCTCCTGACCGGCAGCGTCCCCCGTTGCCGGTCGGGCCTGCCCCATGATTCTTCTCGTCCTTCTCGCCCAGCCGCTCCAGAACGGGGACACAAATGTCGCCCTGGATGATGAACGCCTGCGGGACGAAGTCCCCAAGGGCCTGCAGAAGGTCGAACTCGACCTTGACGACGCCCTGTTCCTCGAATTCGAGGAGAAAGAGGAAGAACCCCCTCCTCCCCCTGCCGAACAGGAGTCCGAACCGGAAGCCCAGGCTCTGGTCCCGCAGGAACAGGCCACTCCCAAACGTTCACGGAAAAAAATCTGGATACTCGGTCTCGCCGCGGCACTTTGTCTGCTGTTTGGCGCCGGCGGCGCGTATTTCTTCATGAAATCCCCGACTGACGAGCTTGCAAAGCAGCAAACGGAAGCCGAGGGGCCACAGCAGCAGCCCGAAGCCACTCCCCAGGCGCAGCCCGAAACCGTGGCCCCCGAGGCCGAAAACGCCACGAAGCAGCTGCCTCAGCTCGTGACCCACAGCCTGGAACGGTTTCAGGTGGAATTCGCGCTCGCGGACCAGATCCGCATCCTGACCTTCACCCTGTCGATCCCCAACGTGACGGAGATCATGCGTCTGGAAATGCAGGTCAAATCGATTTTCATCCGGGACGGCATCTACGGCTACCTGAAAAGCGCCCCCCTGTCCTTTCTGGACAACCCGGCCAATTCCGATAAGCTCAAAAGCGATCTGGCGGTCGTCATCAATCGACACATGAAAAGCGGGACCGTGTCGGAAATCCTTATCGAGGAATATGTGGTGCGGTAATGGTCGACAATCTCAATCTGACGACACTCATCAGCCAGATTCCCGAGGCCCAGAAAATCCACCATGTCCAGGTCGCCCACCCCGAAGCGCAGCAGGCACTGGCCCAGGAGGCGGTGCTGCGCCGACAGCGCCAGGAGCAGAAGCAGGTCATCAAAAGCGAAGGCACCGATGCCGGCAATCTGGTGGACCCTGAAGGCCACAACCAGTCGAGCGGACAGTATTTTGCCAGGCACGGGGAGCCCCAGGACACGCAACCTGAACCTGAATCGGATCAGGGCCGCCTGATCGACACGCAGGTCTAGATGAACCCGGATTTTTCCTACTGGATTCTCGCGGCGTCCACGGCAGTGGAGCTCCTGCTCATGGTGCTGGCGTGCATCTTCTACCTGAAGCTCAAGAAGTCGGAACTCCTTGTCCGTTCCCTGCAGGACAAGCAGCAGGAATTTCTGCAGAAACTTGACTTCAACGCTCGCCTGGAAAAGGAAATCGTCGAGACCTTTTCCAAACGGCAGGAAGAGCTGGCCCTGCTCGAGGACAAGCTGCACCAGCGCTCCACGGAAATGCGCCGCCTCCTCGAACAGGCTGAAAACTTCACCAAATCGCCCCAGTTCCTGAGGCAGACCATCCTGAGCGGATTCCGGCGCGGCCAGTCGGCACAGGTTCTGGCCCAGGCCACGGGACTCAGCGTCGACGAAGTGGAACTCATCCTCGACCAGCCAAAGACCGAATCCTGATGCCCCGGGAACTTTCAAGCTGCGACGGCCCGAAATCCAGACACGATTCCCGCCACGATCATTGCAACACAGCGAATAGCTACCTTAGCCTACTGCTCACATGACCCCACGCATATCCTTTTCGCCCCACGCGCCATGGCTTGCCCCACTGGCCGGCTACTCGGACCTGCCCTTCAGACTGCTCTGCCGCGAACACGGCTGCCGTGTGGCCGTAACAGAGATGGTCAGCGCCAAAGGGCTTATCTACCAAAGCCCCGGCACGCAGGAACTGCTCATGACCAGCGCGGGGGACGAGCCTCTGGTCGTGCAGATTTTCGGATCCGAGGAGCCCTTCCTGATTCAGGCCGTTGAACGCCTGCGGGAAGCCGGTTTCCGCTACTTCGACCTCAACTGCGGCTGCCCGGTGCGCAAGGTCTCGAAAACAGGCAGCGGCGCAGCCCTGCTGAAGGAACCCGAGCACCTCCTGCGACTCGCCAAGGCCATGATCGGCGCCACCGAACCCGGCTGCATGGGGTTCAAGATCCGCCTGGGATGGTACGTCGGGCAGCCGGTCTTTCTGGATGTGGCCAAGGGGCTCGAAGATCTCGGAGCAGGCTGGGTGACCATGCACCCCCGTTACGGAGCCCAGGGGTTCACCGGACACGCTGACTGGACCCAGTTGGCGGTGCTGAAGAAATCCGTCAGCCTGCCCGTCATCGCCAGCGGAGACCTTTTCCTGGCGGAAGACGCGGTCCGCTGCGTCGAGCAGACCGGTGTCGACAGCATCATGTTCGCGCGGGGCGCCCTGAACGACCCGACGATTTTCGAACGCTATCTGGCCTTGCGAGGGCAGGGCCAAGCGCCGGAAAAGTGCGGGCGCCAGGCCATCGCCCTGGTCCGCAGGCTGTGTGACCTGTATACGGGACACGGCATGGACCGGCTTGGTCTTCTGAAGATGCGCACCCTGGTGCCGCGTTTTCTCAAAGGCCTGCCAGGCGCGCGCGGCCTGCGGCGCGATATCGTGTTCTGCAAAACCTGGGATGAAGTGTTTGCCCTGCTGGAAGGGCATGCGACGCACATGGAGACGGAGGAAGATCATGGAACTCATCATCGCTGAGACCGCGGGATTCTGCATGGGCGTGGACATGGCCCTGAACAAGCTCGACAAGGCTGTCCGCAACCCGCCCGGCGAGGGCACCATCCACACGTTGGGGCCGATCATCCACAACCCGCAGGTGCTCGAACGATACCAGAACCTCGGAGTGAAGCAGACGGATGGGTCGAAACGCCTCGACCCTGCGGACGTTGTCATCATCAGGGCGCACGGGATCCCCAGGCAGGTGCAGGAAGACTTCGAACGGCAGGGCGTTGTCCTCATCGACGCCACGTGCCCGAAAGTCAAAAAGGCGCAGATACTCATTCAGAAGCAGGCCGAGCAGGGCAAGCATCTCCTGCTTTTCGGCGAACGGGATCACCCCGAAGTCAAGGGACTCATCAGCTATGCACCGCAGCACACGGTGTTTGAAAGCCTGGAGGAGCTGAAAACGCTTTCGCTTCCAAAGGGCACCAGATATTTCCTTGCAGCGCAGACAACCCAGGACCGTGAGTCATTCACCGCCATCCGCCAATATCTTCTTGGGGAAATCGATCCGGACATGTCCATTCTGGACACCATCTGCACCGCAACGAAAGACCGGCAGGAAGAGGTGCGCAGCCTGTCGCGGATGGTGCAGGCAATGGTCGTGGTGGGAGGAAAGAACAGCGGCAACACACGCAGGCTGGCGCAGATCGCCCAGGAAGCGGGAATATTCAGCGTGCATGTCGAAACCGCTGTAGAACTGCCCTGGGGGGAGCTCAAGGCCTTCGAGCGAATCGGGCTTACAGCAGGCGCGTCGACACCGTCTTGGATCATCGAGGACGTCGCCAGAGCGCTTAAAACAACCCTGGGTTGAACGGTTGGGCATAAGTATGCCTGACACATGAAGGCCGCCAATCGCGCACAACGCGCCTCATCCGGCGAAACGCCGGTGAGTGCCGCCTACCGATCACATGACCGGTCCCGGACCGGCGAATTCGACATACATCCGAGCCCGTTCGACGTCGTTCTCGGCGTCCGCCAGATGGAGGTAAAGCAGACGCAGATAGGTCTGCCTGACCCATTCTTTCGCGGCCAGCCTCTCCCTGACCAAGCGTGCGAGGTCGTGGGCTGAAATCCACTCCATGAACTCCCGAGCCCGGTCTGCGGCTCGATGCTTCCCGTCCACGGCAGCTAGACCCGCCTCGGCGACCTTGAGCCGCCTCGCGTCATCCTCCAGCAACTCCCGAACGAGTGCAGCCAGAGCCGTAATGTCGTTCGGGTCGTAGGTGAAAAGTTCCTTTCCCTCGGAAAAAAGATCGCGGAGCCCATGGCCTACGCGGGGAGTAATCAGGCAGGCGCCGCATCCCAAGGCTTCGAACACCCTGAAGTTCAGATCGCCATGCTCGGATATGTTCAGAACGAGCTTCGCGCGGGAATACAGTTCGTCGTATCTGCCCTGCAAAACCGTCAAAGGCACTTTGGCTGCCAATTCCTGAAGCAGCTTGTGCCTGCCAGGAGTGAGCAAAGGATCATTCTTGCCCACAAACACGACATCATAGCGCGGGCCGTCATGTATTGGTATGCGCCGGTCCGTATCTTTGGCGAAAAGGGGCAGCCATGCAATCTGCTCGTTTCCGAGTCGATGTCCTGCAAAACTCGGCAGATGGTCGCGCATTGCGACACAGCACAAGTCAAAGCCCTGCGCATAGCGAGGATACCAACTGTGGATGTGCGTGTCGATGGCGTAAAAAACCGTGGGGCAGGGGAATGATTCGATATCCCGCAAAAATGGAGGAACGCTGCAATCGCCGTAGACGAATACATCGGGAGCTGTGCCGCAATGATGTGTGACATCGGTGCGTATTCCGGTCCAAGCTGAAC
>DPKT01000105.1 GCA_003542385.1 Desulfomicrobium sp. | reverse complement strand
CCGCTGCTCATCCCCTTCTTCCTGCCCATGGGCGCGGACTGGGCCCATGTCTGGGACGGCGCCGAAGCCATCCAGAAAACGGGACAGGGCCAGGCCTCGCCCCTGGCCGCGCTCATCGCCGTCTTCGCCGTCACCGCTTTCGCGCTCAGCATCGTCAGGGTACGCCACCGCAAGCAGCCGACCGGCGACATGTGCGTCGCCTGCGGCCTGCAACGGCCAGGCTTCCGCCCGGCGGACGAGATCGCCCTGTGCAACGGCGTGTACACAGCGGTTTTCACCCAGGACGGCCGGGGGTACAGCCGCGTCTTCAGCTCCGTCAGGCACGGCGCGGAGTACGACCTGACCAACCGCCCCACGTCCCGCGCCCACAACGCCGGCAAATTCCTCTACCTGAAGGAGGAGGGCCGGGAACCGTGGACCCTCGGCTTCCGCCCCATCACGCGCGACGACGCCCAAACCACCGTCGAGCGCACCTCACCCCTCTCGGTCAGCCTGAGCTGCCGGTGCCAGGACATCGAGACCGAAGCCGACGTGCACGTCCCGGCGGACCTGAACGCCGAGATCTGGCGCGTCCGCCTGACGAACACGGGGACGAAGGCCCGGCGGATCGACCTGGTTACCTACCGGGAAATCTGCCTCAACGACCCCAACCCCCAGCTGCGCCACCCCTTCTACAACAGACAGCACATCGCGACCTGGTTCGTGCCGGGGCTTCAGGCCGTCTTCGCCCGCAACCGGATGATCAAGACCGCAGGTTCTTCTGCCGGCGGCCCGCGGCCTTCACCCGAGGTCTATTTCCATGCGGCGCAGGTCCCGGATTCCCGGGTTTCGCTGCTCGGCTATCAGGACAGCCGCATGGCCTTTGTCGGCGACCGGACCCTGCGCGACCCCGACGGGCTGCACCGTCCACCGCTGCAGGCCGACAATGCGGACCTGCACTACACCTTCGACCCCATCGCGAGCCTCTTTCTGCGTTTCGAACTCGAGCCCGGCGAAACGGTCGAGGCGGTATTCGTCGACGGGTACGCCGCGTCGGCGGAGGAAGGGGAACAGATGCTGCGCCGCATCCTGAACGCGGCAGGCGAAGCCCGGCCCCATCCGCGAAAGCCCGCCTGCACCCCCCGCGAAATCCGGGAACCCTCCGTCGAGGAGATGCTCCACCCGGCGCCGGAAAGCGCCTTCAGCTTCTCGGAGGACGGGGAGGAACTCCACCTGGGATGGAAGACCCCGCGTCGCTGGGCCCATCTCATGGTCAACGAATTGGGGTACGGCACGCTGGTCACCAACGACGGGTCCTTCACCTCGTTCATGGGCAACTCGCAGCAGAACGCCCTGACCCCCTTCGCCCCGGACTCCATGACCACCCAGGACCCGGGACAGGTCCTCTTCCTGCGCAACACGGAAACGGGCGACATCACATCGCCGACGTACATCCCTTTTCGGGAGAAAAACGCAGAGCTGAACGTGACCTTCGGCCTGGGGTACTGCGTTTTCCGCAAGACCATGGGCCCCGTCACGACGGAACTGACTTCCTTCGTGCTCCACGATCAGCCCATGGAGGCCCGACTCCTGCGCATCTTCAACGCCGGGGAGAGCGCGGTGACCTACGACGTGACCTTCTTCGCGCAGATCATCCTGGCCGACGTGGCCATCGATTCCCTCGGCCAGATCGTCACGGAGGAGGACCGCGAAGGCGGCGTCATCTTCTTCAGCTGCCCGGAGAACAGATTCCAGCGCGGTTGGGCCTTCGTGTCGTCGAGCCTGCCGTGCACGGCCATGGAGACCAGCCTGAACCGGTTCATGGGTGCGGGACGCACCATTTTCGCGCCATGGATGGTCGAAACGGGCGAACCCGACTTGGAACAGGATGACGACGGGTACCGCGTGGCCGCGATTTCCGGCCGCATCACCGTGCCGGCCGGCGGGGAAGCCCACATGCACGTACTCGTGGGACAGGCCCCGGAACAGGGGGACTGCCGCCGCCTCATGGCCTCCATGCGCCGCACCGAGGACGTACTGGCCGCCCTGCGGCGCACCAGGGCCATGTGGCACGACATGCTCGGCGCCATCCGTGTCGAGACGAACAGCCCGGCCTTCGACCGCCTCGTCAACACATGGCTTCCCTACCAGACCCTGACGGCCAGGCTGTGGGGACGCCTGGGCCCCCAGCAGCGCAGCGGCGCCTACGGCTTCCGGGACCAACTGCAGGACGTCCTTCCCCTGACCATGCTGCGCCCCAGACTGGCCAGAGCCCAGATTCTGCTCCACGCACGCCAGCAGTTCCTGCGCGGCGACGTGCTGCAGTGGTGGCACCAGACGTGGGACGGCCGCACGGGTCTGGGCATCCGCAACAGGGCCTCGGACCCGCACCTGTGGCTGGCCTACATGACGTGCCGCTACGTGGAAGTGACGGGTGACCGCGCCATCCTGTCCGAACCGATCCCGTTCATCGAAGGCCCGTCGATCCCGCGAGGCCAGGAGGGAATCGCCTTTGTGCCGCGCCTTTCGCGGGATCAGGGCACCCTGCTCGACCACTGCGTGCGCGGCATCGACCTGACCCTCTCGAACCTGGGCGCCAACGGCCTCCCTCTCATGGGCGCCCACGACTGGAACGACGGCCTCTCGGCTGTGGGTGCGCACGGCAAGGGGACGAGCGTCTGGCTCGGCTTCTTCCTGCACGACGTGCTGCGGACCATCACCCCGCTGGTGGAGGAACGCTACGGCAAGGCCAAGTCCGAAGGNNGCCAGGCTGCGCGAGGCCCTGGACAGGATGTGGCGGGGCGACCATTTCGTCCGGGCCGTTTCCGATACCGGGGAAGTCCTGGATTACGCCGACGCCCTGTGTTCCTCCTGGCCCCTGCTTTCCGGGG
>DPKT01000062.1:188-2690 GCA_003542385.1 Desulfomicrobium sp. | reverse complement strand
CCGACGCTGTACGGCGGGAAATTGTAGTGCATGAGGAAACGCTTGGAGATCTCGCCGGCCAGGGTCTCGACGCGCTGCTCGTCGCGGGTGCTGCCCAGGGTGCAGGTGCACAGGGACTTGGTCTCGCCGCGGGTGAAGATGGCCGAACCGTGGGTGCGGGGCAGGAAGCCCACTTCCATGGTCAGGGGGCGGACCGTGGTCAGGTCGCGGCCGTCGATGCGGGTCTTGTCGGTCATGATGCGCTGGCGCACGAGCTTCTTCTCGAGCTTCTCCAGGATCTCGCCGACGTTGCGCACGCGCTCGGGCGTTTCGGCGAAGCGGGCCACGAGCGCTTCCATGAGCTCCTGGCGGACCTTCTTCTTGGCGTCGCGGCGGTCCATCTTGCCGGGCACGGCCAGGGCCGCGGTCAGGGGGGCGGAGGCCAGTTCGGCCACGGCGGCGATGAGTTCCTCATCCTCCTGCGGGGGGACGACGGTGAACTTCTGCTTGCCGAGGATGCTGCGCAACTCCTCCTGGGCGTCCAGGAAGGGGGCGAGCTGGGCGTGGCCCCAGGCCACGGCCTCGGCCATGATGTCCTCGGACAGGAACTGGGCCCCGCCCTCGACCATGACCACGGCGTCGCGCGTGCCGGCCAGGACCATGTTCAGCTGGCTGGTGGCCAGTTCGGAGGCGGTGGGGTTCAGCAGGAACTGCCCGTCGCGGTAGCCGATGCGGATGGCCGCGATGGGGCCGGCGAAGGGGATGTCGGAGATGTGCAGGGCCGTGGACGCGCCGATCATGGCCAGAACGTCGGCGTAGCGCTCCTTGTCCGAGGAGACGACCGTGGCGATGACCTGGATCTCGTTGGTGCAGCCCTTGGGGAAGAGCGGACGGATGGGCCGGTCGATGAGCCGGGAGGTCAGGGTCTCGTGGTCGCTGGGGCGGCCCACTTCGCGGCGGAAGTAGTTGCCCGGCACGCGGCCGGCCGCGTAGAGCATTTCCTGATAGTTGCAGGTCAGGGGCAGGAAGTCCACGACCCGGTCCAGGGCCTGGTGGGTGGCCGTGACCAGAACGACGGTGTCGCCCCACTGCACGGTGACGGAGCCGCTGGCCTGAAGGGCCAGTTTGCCGTGTTCGATGATGATTTCGCTGTCGCCCATGGGGATGGCGCGACGGGTGGTCTGAAATGCCATGGTGTGCCTCATGCTGGTTGGGCGCTCCAGCGGGGCAGCTGCGGCGGGTTTGGTGTTTAGGGCGTGTCCCGAAAGGAGTCGGGCCATGCACTAAACACAAAACCGCTGGCGTGAGGGTGCTGCCGGGAGCGCGGTTGATGAAAGGGGCAGGCGGGGCCGTGGGGCCCCGCCTTGGTGTCTACTTGCGCAGACCGAGTTTCGCGATCAGATCGCGGTAGCGCTGAATATCGGTTTTCTTCAGGTAGTTCAGCAGCTGACGGCGCTTGCCGACGAGCTTGAGCAACCCGGTCCGAGAATGGAAATCCTTCTGGTGACCCTTGAAGTGGTCCGTCAGGTAGTTCACACGGGCCGTCAGCAGAGCGACCTGCACTTCTGCGGAGCCTGTGTCGGTTTCGGTTTTTCCGTATTCCTTGACGATTTCAGCCTTCTGCTCAGCGGTTAAGACCACAGCAATATCCTCCGGTTTTCATGTTTCTTCCGCTTTTCCATTATCCACGTGCGAACCGAAGCCTTACGCTTGCCAGAGACCGCGCATGATCGCCCAGGACAGGACCTGGCCCTTGGGCTGCGCTTCCGCCAGAGCCAGAGGCTCGCGGGACGGGGAGAGCAGCAGGGCCCGGTCCCCTTCCTGGGCCGGGTACTCCGGAAACAGGGTCGTCGGCAGCCATGCCCCGTTGCGCACCAGCTGGGCCTGCTCGGTGTTGAGCAGGAGCTTGGGCCAGTGGGGCAGGGCCTGGACCATGGGCAGGACCAGCTCTGAGAGCCGGTCGCCGCTTTCCAGGACCGTTTCCAGGTCGTGGGCCTGGGCGAGGGTGAACGGATGGCTCGCCTCACGCTCCAGTTCGCTGAGGACCGCTCCGCACCCAAGTCGCTTCCCCAGGCTGTGGGCCAGGGAGCGGATGTAGGTGCCCGCGGAGCAGGTCACTCGAAAAGTGACGCTGGGCAGATCCATGGACAGGATCTCCACGTCGAAAATTGTCACGTCCTTCACCTTGACCGGGACTTCCTTCCCGGCCCGGTGCAGGGCGTACAGGGGCTTGCCCTGATGCTTGGCCGCCGAGACGGGCGGCACTTCCTGGCTCATGGTCCCAAGCCAGCCCATGATGTCGGCCCTGACCGCCTCCGGGTCCAGGTGCTCCCAGGGGCTTTCGGCCATGATCTCGCCCTGCACGTCGTACGTGTCGGTCGTGCGCCCCAGGACGAGGGTGCCGCGGTAGGTCTTGCGGTCCTCGCTCAGGTAGTTCGCGAGCTTGGTGCCCTGGCCCAGAAGCACCACCAGGACGCCCGTGGCCATGGGGTCCAGGGTGCCGGCGTGGCCGATCTTCTTCTG
>DPKT01000062.1:0-140 GCA_003542385.1 Desulfomicrobium sp. | reverse complement strand
ACCCCGTCAAGTTGTTTCAGGGCAGTGGCGTTCACGCGCGGTCCAACTCCTCGGTCACGGCCCTGATCAGGGTCCCCTTGGCCTCGTCCATGGGCACCTCCAGGGTGCCGCCGGCCGCGTTGCGGTGCCCGCCGCCGCCG
>DPKT01000047.1:625-4660 GCA_003542385.1 Desulfomicrobium sp. | reverse complement strand
GGCCTGGGCTCCTCGAAGGAGGAGTCGCTGCCCGCGGCGGAACGGTCGTAGGCGAATCCGTCCAGCTGCACCCGCGGCAACCGTTCGCCCAGGATGCGCTCGATGGCCCGAATCTGGACCTCGTCCTCGGGCGCGACCAGCGTCATGGCCTGGCCGCTTCTGTCGGCGCGGCCGGTCCGCCCGATGCGGTGGGTATAGTTCTCGGCCGTGTCGGGCACGTCGAAGTTGACCACGTGCGTCACGCGGGTGCAGTCGATGCCGCGGGCCGCGATGTCCGTGGCGACCATGATGCGGTAGCGGCCGGCGCGGAAGCCGTCCAGGGCCTCCTGGCGACGGTTCTGGGACAGGTTGCCCTGCAGCGAGGTGGCCGCCATGCCCTTCTGGTCCAGCTTGCGTGCCAGGCTCTTGGCGCGGTGCTTGGTCCGGGTGAAGACGAGCACGCAGTCGTAGTTCTCCGCACCGAGATAGGCTTCGAGCAGGGCCATCTTCTGGGCGGGCTGGACGGGGTAGACGCTGTGGCGGATCTTTTCCGGCGGGGCCGTGTTGGCCACCTGCACCACGGCGGGCTGCGCCAGGATCTGGTCGGCGATCTTGCGGATCTCAGGGGGCATGGTGGCGGAAAACAGCAGATTCTGGCGCTTGGCCGGCAGCTTGGCCATGATGCGGCGCAGATCGGGCAGGAAACCCATGTCGAACATGCGGTCGGCTTCGTCCAACACCAGAGCGTCCACGTGGGACAGGTCGATGAGGCCGCGGTTCAGCAGGTCGAGCAGGCGCCCCGGGCAGGCCACCAGGATACTGGACTGGGAGGCGGCCTTGATCTGGGGCGTCTCGCCCACCCCGCCGAAGACCGCGGCGCTGCGGATGCCCGTCTGCTTGCCGAGGGCGATGAACGTCTCGTGAATCTGCAGAGCCAGTTCGCGGGTCGGGGCCAGGACGAGAACGCGCACCGGCCCGCGCTGCGGGACCGAAGCCTCGATCATGCGCTGCAGCAGAGGCAGGGCGAAGGCCGCCGTCTTGCCGGTGCCGGTCTGGGCCAGGCCGAGGACATCCTTGCCGTCGAGGACCGGGGGGATGGCCTGAACCTGAATGGGGGTGGGGGAAACGTAGCCGCAGTCACGAATGCCGACGTGCAGACGCCGGTCGAGGGAAAAAGAGGAAAAATCCACAAAAAATCCTGTGGTTGGAGGAAAATCGACGACTGGCGTGATGAGCAATCGAAGGCCGGGCGTACCGGATGGACGGAATAATCTCCAAGACGAGACGATGACGGGCCGCAGGCGGAAATGATCCGCAGGGCTTCAAGGCGCAAGTCTGCACACGCGAGAGATGTGACCCATAAGCGCACCGGAGGCGAATTGCAAAGAAAATCGCGGCCGGAGAAGAAAAAAAGGCTGCACCGTAACCGATGCAGCCTGATCATTCGTGGTGGGCCAACAAGGAATCGAACCTTGAACCTGCTGATTAAGAGTCAGATGCTCTACCAATTGAGCTATTGGCCCGCGCAAACGGAAGGCCTAAGTAGACAGGAGGGGCTGGATTGTCAAACGAAAAAACGCATCCACCCCAATAAATTTCCTCCGGCCCGCATCCGGCCGGGCACCGTCGAGTCTGGACGCTTCGACTTCGGCGTTGCGGGTCGATTCCCGGCTACGCGCGCCCCAGCTTGGCCAGCAGGGTGGTCAGCGGAATGTTCTGCTGCAGCGGGTTGCCGGCGATGGCCGTAATGTTGGCGGAGACGGCCGGGTCGTCCTTGCCGAAATCCGGATTGACGCTCAAAATTTCGAGGATGTAGTCGCTCGCCCGCTTGGACGTGTGCTTCTGCTTGATCATTTTCCGGTCCCCGTACGCCGTGTGATGGCAGATGGCGGCGTTGTACAGGGCCGTCGACCAGAACTCGACGTCCATCTTGGCGCCGCGCTTCTCCTCGCGCACGGCCAGGAGAGAATAGATGCCGCACGCACCGTCCGGGTCCCCCAGCTTGTTCATCCGGAAGTAGGCGACTTCGCTCAGGAGCGTCTTGTCCACGTTTCCGTTGCGCAGCAGCAGCGTGGAATACTCCTTGGACATGTCGACGGACTCGTTGTCCACGCATTTGTTCGCGATCTCAAAAATGACGCCCGACGTGCGGTCCTCGGAAGTGATCCTGCGCGCCGCGCTGATGGACTTGGCGAAGTACTCCCTCGCCTCCTCCTCATTGTTCTGCGCAAGGCACAGTTCCCCGATCTTGATGAAATTCGTGTAGTCGAGGGTGTTGATCTGCGCGAACTTCTTGAGCCAGAAAATCTCGCCCCGGGTCCTTTTGGTCGCCGCGCAAAGCTTGGCCAGGCTGGCGTAGGCCTGGAAGCTCAACTGCTCGTCCCTGAAGCCGAGCATGTAGTAGCGCCCGGCATTCCTGTATTCGCCCAGCGCCAGTTGGACGTCACCGCAGTACAGCAGGGATTGGTGGGTATGCTCGTATTCGGCCTCGATTTTCCGGCAGATGGCCTGCGCCCTGGCAAGTTCACCCTTCTCCAGGCACTCGCGGCCGACCTCGACCAGCCGCTCCAGAACCGTCGGCTCGGCGAACACGGAGACGATTCTGGTCTTGAGATCCTTGGGCATGAACGGCTTGACCAGCACGGCCCTGGCCCCGCGGGCGTAGAGCAGGCTGATGAGCCCCTGGTACGCCTTGTCGACGATGGCCACGACCTTGAGGCGCTCACGGTACTGGTCGTAGAGGGTGTCGAGCAGGTGGAAATAGGACGGGCTGTTTTCGTTGTTGAAGTCCATGATCAGCAGCAGTTCCCTGGCCTCCGCCAGGAAGCTCAGGAAATTCTTCTGGACTTTGGGCTCCCTGAAATCATCCGAGGCAACCTGGACCAGGGGAGTCAATCCGAGTTCCGTCGTGATGCCGGTAATGGACTTGCGGATACCCATCTCGCGGCAGAGGATGCATATCCTGCCGTTGTTTCCAATGAATGTCGCCAGTGTGAAATGGTGCTCCGATGCCATGCAGCCCTCAGAATCGTTTTTTCCTGTGAAACATATTTTCCCCCTCAAGCCAAGCGCAACGAGATCATCCACAACTTCAGACAGATGTCGACGCGATGAGCACGAAACACGCCGCAGGCCGGGCCACCGGCCCGATCGCCCCGCAGATACCGGCCGTGGCCGGCTGCCACGGTGGACACCCGGGCGGTTACCGTCTAGACAATGATCCTGAACGACGTCATGCTTTCGGCCCATGCTTCATGGACATGGGCCATCATCAACCCGATTCGCCCCATACGGAACATACCCAAGAACATTTTCAGGATACCCACATGTCATTCGACCATCTCGGCTTGCGCCCCGAACTGCTCAAGGCCGTCGCCAAAAAGGGCTACGAGGCCCCCACAGAAATCCAGGCCAGGGCCATTCCCGTCATCCTCGGCGGCCGCGACATCCTGGCCCGGGCCCAGACCGGCACCGGCAAGACCGACGCCTTCGCCCTGCCCATCGTCGAAGTGCTGAGCGGCAGCCACGGCAACGGCCACCACCCCCGCGCCCTGGTCCTCACTCCCACCCGCGAACTGGCCCTGCAGGTCGGCGAGAGCATCAAGGCCTACGCCCGGAAGGTCGGCCTGCGCTGCACCGTGGCCTTCGGCGGCGTGCGCATCGAACCGCAGATCGAACGCCTGCAGCGCGGCATCGACATCCTCGTGGCCACGCCGGGCCGCCTGCTGGATCTGGCGGAACAGGGCTTCCTCAACCTGGCGCTCATCGAGTTCCTGGTCTTCGACGAAGCCGACCGCATGCTCGACCTGGGCTTTTCCCGCGAGATCGGCCAGATTCTCGAACTCCTGCCCGAAGACCGCCGGACCATGCTCTTCTCGGCCACCTACTCGCCGCAGATCAGGGCCCTGGCCGCGCGCATGCTGAAGAACCCGGAGAACGTGGAGATCACCCCCGAGGTCATCACGGCCGAGGCCGTGACCCAGAAAATCCATTTCGTGGAGCGCGACAACAAGCTCCCTCTCCTCCTTCACCTCATCGACAGGCAGAAGGAGAACC
>DPKT01000047.1:413-545 GCA_003542385.1 Desulfomicrobium sp. | reverse complement strand
GCCAGTCCCTGCGCAAGCGCACCCTGGAGGAGTTCAAGGCCGGCGAGATCCACGTCCTCGTGGCCACTGACGTGGCGTCCCGCGGCCTGGACATTTCGAACCTCCCGCTGGTGGTCAACTACGACATGCCCG
>DPKT01000047.1:0-221 GCA_003542385.1 Desulfomicrobium sp. | reverse complement strand
GTCAGCGAGAAGAAGGCGCCCAAGGCCATCAAGGCCCTGGTGGCCGACAGGAAGGGCGCGAAGCTGCCGGTCCGCGGCAAAGGGCCCAAGCCCGCAGGGGACGGCTCCACCCGCAAGAGGTCCGATTCCGGCAAGTCCGGGAAACCCGGCGACACCGCCGGGGGCAAGGTCCGCAGCCCCAAGGCCGGACGCAGCGACGAACGCGGCGGCAAGCCCAGGGC
>DPKT01000210.1 GCA_003542385.1 Desulfomicrobium sp. | reverse complement strand
CCAGGTCTACAGGGCCGGGGACAAGTCGGACCTCAAACGTCTGCTCATGCAGAAAAAGCAGAAGGCCACGTCCTAGGACCCATCCCGATCCATGCCCATCCTCTGGTCCCCTGAGATTCCCGGCGTGACGGAAGCGTTTTCCGCACGTCACCCGGATGCGTCCCTGCTCGCCGGTGAGGGCGAACTGGCCTCGTCCCGGCCGTCCGAACGCTTCTGGCTCAGCGGTCCGTGCTCGTCCGTGCTCGACGTGGCCATGCACCTGGCCCGCCGCGGCGAGCTGGACGTCTGGGACTCGGTCCTGGCCACCCGCCAGTGGTCCGGGCGCGGACAGCTGCGCCGCAACTGGGTTTCGGAGCAGGGCAACCTCTTCGCCGCCTGGCGCCTTCCCGCCTCCCCGGACCCGTGGCAGAACATGGTTTCCATCCTCACGGGGTGGGTCCTGTGCCTGGGCCTGGCCGAGCTCGGGGCGCCCGTGCGCCTCAAATGGCCGAACGATATTCTGCTGCACGGCCGCAAGGTCGGCGGCATCCTCATCGAGGAGCGGGGTGACGTGCTGCTGGCCGGAATCGGGCTCAATCTCGCCACGTGTCCGGACGACGCGGCCATGCGGCGCGACCGGGCCTGCGAGGCAACCGTTCTGGGAGACCTGACGGCGGGGATGTCCATTTTTGGGCTCTGGTTACGGCTTGTGAATTCTGGACGGGTTCGGTACAGTCGTGAACTTTCTGATTCGACTCCTCTGGAGTTTTCCCAGTCAGTTGAGAGGGTTCTGGCCTATCTCGGGGCCGTGGTGCACGTGTCGGACAATCGATCATCGGTTTGCGGCGTGTTCACGGGAGTGAGCCCGGATGGGGGCATTGTCCTCGACGCGCAGGGCGGACGGCGGACGCTGCATTCGGGTTCGCTGCGCCCGCAGGAGTGATCAAAAAAGCAAATTCCATGTGCACGGAGAGAGATATGTCTTTGCATCCCCGCAGTTTTGAAGCGATTGCCCGGGAGATCCGGGGCAAGAAGATCCTTGTGGCCAACCGCGGCATTCCGGCGCGGCGCATCGTCCGCTCCATCAAGGAAGTGTTCCAGGCCGTACCCATGATCACGGCCACGGACGTGGACAAGACCGCGCCCTTCACCTCCTGCGCCCAGGAGCTGCTGCATCTCGGGGAGAACCCGAGGGCCTATCTGGACATCGACAAGATCATCGCCATGGCCAAGGCCAGGGGCGTTGCGGCCATCCACCCCGGCTGGGGCTTCGCCTCCGAGGACGACTCCTTCCCGTCCAAGTGCGCCGAGGCGGGCATCCTCTTCATCGGGCCCACGTCCGAGGCCATGCGCCTGCTGGGCAACAAGGTGCAGGTCCGCACCCTGGCCCAGAAGCTGGGCATCCCGGTCGTGCCGGGCTCCGAAGGGGCCGTGTCCGTGGAAGAGGCCAAGAAGGTGGCGGGGGAGATCGGCCTGCCGGTCATGCTCAAGGCCGAGGGCGGCGGCGGAGGCCGCGGCATCTATGAAGTTTTCAGCCAGGACCAGCTGGCCGACGCCTTCGTCAAGGCCTCGACCCTGGCCCAGGCGTCCTTCGGCAACCCGCGCCTCTACGTCGAGCGGCTGCTGACCTCCGTGCGCCACATCGAGATTCAGGTCATCGCCGACAAGTACGGCAACGTCTTCGCCTTCGACGAGCGCGACTGCACCGTGCAGCGCAACCACCAGAAGCTCGTCGAGATCACGCCGTCGCCGTGGACGGGCATGACCCAGGAGCTGCGCGACCAGCTCAAGGCCTACTCGCGTCAGCTGGTGCAGGCCGTGGGCTACCACTCCCTGTGCACGGTGGAGTTCCTAGTGGACTCCAAGGGCGAGGCCTACCTCATCGAGGTCAACACCCGCCTGCAGGTCGAACACGGCATCACCGAGTGCCGCTACGGCATCGACCTCGTCGAGGAGCAGATCGCCGTGGCCTTCGGGGCCGAACTGCGCCTGAACGACGAGAACTGCACCCCGAAAAGCCACGCCATCCAGGTCCGCGTCAACTGCGAGGACCCGCAGCACAACTTCTCGCCCAACGCGGGGCGCATCACGCGCTACATGTCGCCGGGCGGACCCGGCGTGCGCGTGGACTCCTGCGTTTGCGGCGGCTACGAGTTCCCGGCCCAGTACGACTCGGCCGCGTCCCTGCTCATCGCCTACGGCCCGCAGTGGAACAAGGTCCTGGGCATCATGGAGCGGGCCCTGGGCGAATACATCATCGGCGGCATCAAGACGACCATCCCGTTCCACCGCCAGATCATCGCCCACCCGCGCTTCCGCAGCGGCGACTACGACACCAAGTTCGTGGCCAGCGCCCCTGAGCTCATGGTCTACTTGGACAAGGAGTCCGAGGCGGTTCGCCTGTCGCGCCTGGTGGCGGAGATTTCGGCCCACGGGTACAACCCGCACGTCAAGCTCGGCGAGTACCGCACGCGCGAAGGCAAGCGCATGGACCCCTTCAAGCCGTCCCTGCCGTCCATCGAGCCCGAATACTATGAGTACCCGTACCCGCGCGGCGACCGCGACGCCATCCTGAGCTACATCCGCGATTCGGGCCACGTCCATTTCTCGGACACGACGACGCGCGACATCACGCAGTCCAACTCCGGCAACCGCTTCCGCCTGGCCGAGGACCGCATCATCGGGCCCTACCTCGACAACTGCGGGTTCTTCTCCCTGGAGAACGGCGGCGGGGCGCATTTCCACGTGGCCATGCTCGCGAACATGACCTACCCCTTCTCCGAGGCCAGAGAATGGAACGAGTTCGCGCCCAAGACCCTGAAGCAGCTGCTCATCCGCTCGACCAACGTGCTCGGCTACAAGCCGGTGCCGCGCAACATCATGCGCCGCACGGGCGAGATGATCTGCGAGCATTACGACGTGGTGCGCTGCTTCGACTTCCTGAACCACATCGAGAACATGCGGCCGTTCGCGGAAGTTGCGCTCAACGCAAAGGGCAACATCTGGGAACCGGCCATCTCCCTGTCCTTCGCCAAGGGCTTCGACGTGCCGCACTACCTGGGCGTGGTGCAGGAGATCATCGACATGAACGCCCAGGTCCTGGGCTGCTCCAAGAAGCAGGCCGAGAAGAAGTTCATCCTGGGCCTGAAGGACATGGCCGGCGTCTGCCCGCCGGTCTTCATGACCGAACTGGTCACGGCCATTCGCAAGGCCTACCCGGACCTGATCGTCCATTTCCACCGCCACTGCACCGACGGCCTGTTCGTGCCGTCCGTGGCCGCTGCGGCCAAGGCCGGGGCGCACATCGTGGACACGGGCATCGGCGCGGCCGTGCGCTGGTACGGCCAGGGCGAGGTCCTGTCCACGGCGGCCTACATCGAGGAACTGGGCCTCAAGACCAACCTGAACAAGGAAATGATCCGCACCACGGGCTTCGTGCTCAAGCAGATCATGCCGTACTATGACAGATACACGGCCCCGTACTTCCAGGGCATCGACTATGACGTCATCGAGCACGGCATGCCCGGCGGCGCGACCTCGTCCTCCCAGGAAGGGGCCATGAAGCAAGGCTACATCCACCTGCTGCCCTTCATGCTCAAGTTCCTGGCCGGCATCCGCAAGATCGTGCGCTACCACGACGTGACGCCGGGATCGCAGATCACCTGGAACACGGCCTTCCTGGCCGTGACCGGCGCCTACAAGCGCGGCGGACGCAGGGGGCTGCGCAAGCTTCTGTCCGTCCTGGACCAGGTCGTGACCATGCCCGAGGAGAGCCTGCCCGAGGAGATCCGGGCCGAGCGCCTGAAGATCTACCAGGATTCCAACGACGCCTTCCGCGACCTGCTCCTGGGCAAGTTCGGCCGTCTGCCTCTGGGCTTCCCGCCGGACTGGGTCTACGAGTCGGCCTTCGGGGCCGATTGGAAGGAGGCCATCGAACGGCGCACCGAATGCTCCCCGCTGTCAACCCTGCAGGATGTGGACATCGCCAAGGAGCAGCAGAGCCTGTCCGAGCACATCGGGCGCATGCCCACGGAAGAGGAGCTGCTCATGTACCTGAGCCAGCCCGGCGACGCTCTGAACACCATCAAGTTCGTGACCAGGTACGGGGACTGCAACCGCCTGCCCCTCAATGTCTGGTTCGAGGGCATCCGCGCCGGCGAGGAATTCATGTTCAAGGATTCCAGCGGCAAGCACCATGTCTTGGCCATGCAGCACGTCTCCAGGCCTGACGACCACGGCATGAGCCTGGTCTCCTACACCCTCGACTCCGAGTCCTTCAGCCAGCAGGTCAAGGTAGCCGAGGCCGTGGGCCAGGCCGAGACGGGGCTGGAGATGGCCGACCCGCGCGACCCGTACCAGGTGGGCTCGCCGTCCAGCGGCGACCTGTGGGTGGTGCACGTCAAGCCCGGCGACATGGTGAAAAAGGGCGAGGAGCTCTTCAACATCTCCATCATGAAGCAGGAGAAGTCCGTGCTCGCGCCGGTAGACGGCATGGTCGAGCGGGTGCTCAAGTTCGCCGACTACCAGGAAGACAAGAAGATGGTCCCGGTCAAGGAAGGGGAGCTGCTGGTCAAGCTCGTGCCCGCGCCCCGCAAATGCCCGACCTGCTCAGCGCCGGTCACCAGGGACGACTTCAAGTTCTGTCCGGGGTGTGGACAAAAGGTGTAAGACAGGCCTTCGGGCCTGTCCTTTTGCTGTCAAGAACTTTTGTATATCATTTTTTCGTGTCATGAGGGGTCGGCGTTGTTGACGAGCCGTCTTGTCGGCTGTACCCCATGCCCAGTTTTTTGCGGGCTTGAATGTGATCGAATCGCGCACGAAGGAGGCGAAGATGGCTGAGAGCGAGAAGAAGGGTTCCAAGAAGAAAGCCGATGCGTCGGATAAAGGCACGCCGTCCGCGGAGCAGTTGGAGCTGATTCAGAAGCAGCTCATCCTGACCGGCAAGGACATCGTGACCATTGGCGAGGAGGCGGAGCTTTTGGTCGGCGGCAAGAACTACAACACCGCCATCATCAGCACCATCGAGGGCATCCGCGCCCCGCAGTTCAGGGCCGTTTCCTCCATCGCCTTCCATAAGCTTCTCGACGAGACCAAGGTCAACGCCGCCCTGGTCCGCAGCACCGTGGACAGGGCCTACGACACCACGGACTGGAGCGACGCCGAGATCAACAAGGACTCCGAGTTCCTCCAGAAATTCGTCCGCAAGATCGCCCTCGACGTGAAGGAAGCCGCCAAGAAGCAGGAAGGAACCCTCATCCGTCTGCGCACCTTCATCAACAACGTCGTCGAGGGCTTCGCCGTCTCCCCCGAGGGCATCGACCAGCTGCGCAAGCGCTCGGTGCTCGTGCAGGTGGCCATTCTTTCCGTCGATCTGCCCAAGGAAGTGGCCGACGCCGTGCGCGGCGCCTACCTCGACATCTGCAAGGAAGCGGGCCTGGAGAACGAGCCCGTGGCCGTGCGCTCCTCGGCCGCCGGCGAGGACAGCCGCAAGAAGGCCTTCGCCGGCCTGCAGGACACCTACCTCAATATCGTGGGCGAGAACTATGTGGTCCAGGCCTATCACTGGGACTGCGCCTCGGCCTACAACCTGCGCTCCATGACCTACCGCCGCGAGGCCATCCTCGACGCCGTGGCCAAGGCCGAGCAGACGGGCGACGACTCCATCGCCATCAAGGCCAAGCAGGAATGGGCCATCGAGAACACGTCCCTTTCCGTCTGCATCATGCGCATGATCAACCCGGTCATCTCGGGCACGGCCTTCTCTGCCGACACCTCCACGGGCTGCCGCGGCACGTCCCGCAAGGATCTCGTGTCCATCGACGCAAGCTACGGCCTTGGCGAAGCCGTGGTCAGCGGCCTGGTCACCCCCGACAAATTCTATGTCTTTCAGCGTGAGGACGGTCAGGAGATCGTCATCCGCTACATGGGCTGCAAGGACAAGCGCATCGTCTACAAGGAATCCGGCCGCGGCACCAAGGTCGAGGCCGTGCCCGAAGACATGGCATTCCGCTGGTCCCTGTCCCTGGCCCAGGCCGAATCCGTGGCCAAGGGTGTGCGCTGCATCAGCAAGGGCTACGGCGGCATGATCATGGACTCGGAGTTCTGCATCGACCAGTGGGACCGCCTGTGGTTCGTGCAGGCCCGCCCCGAGACCCGCTGGAACGAAGAGCTGGATCACCACCCGCACACGATTTTCATGCGCCGCAAGGAAGTGGACCCCGAGGCCGCCAAACATGCCGAAGTGCTCCTTGAGGGCAACGGCGCGTCCCGCGGCGCGGGTCAGGGCCAGGTACGCTACCTGCGCTCGGCCCTGGAACTGAACAAGATCAACAAAGGCAACGTCCTGGCGGCCGAGCGCACGGACCCGGACATGGTGCCGGGCATGCGCATCGCCTCGGCCATCATGGCTGACGCCGGCGGCGACACCAGCCACGCGGCCATCACCTCCCGTGAACTGGGCATCCCGGCCGTCATCGGCATCAAGCGCCTGGAGAAGCTGCGCACCCTGGACGGCCAGGACGTGACCGTGGACGGCTCGCGCGGCAAGGTCTACCGCGGGCTTCTGCCGCTGGTCGACGTGGGCGGCGAGATCGACGTCAGCGAACTGCCGGACACCAAGACCAAGGTCGGCCTGATCCTGGCCGACGTGGGGCAGTCCCTCTTCCTGTCGCGCCTGCGCGACGTGCCTGATTTCGAGGTGGGCCTGCTGCGCGCCGAGTTCATGCTCGGCAACATCGGCGTCCATCCCCTGGCCCTGGAGGCCTACGACCTGGGCACCCTGGAGAACGTGGTCACCGAGAAGCTGACGGTCCTCGAGAACGACCTGACCAAGATCGTGTCCGAGCAGATGGCCGCCGGCATCATTTCCCTGGATATCAAGCTGCGCAGCTACGTGGGCATCGTCACAGGCCTGGGCCGCAAGATGGAGGAGCTGACCGAGCGCGAAGGCGCCAAGGGCACCGACGAGGTCCTGGCCATCCACCGCCAGCTGCGCGAACTGGACAAGAAGCTCGACGAGCATCTGGAGTTCGCCACCCAGCGTTTCGAGGTCCTGAAGACCTCCCATGACCTGAAGGACCACGTGGCCGTCATCATGGGCTACTCCGACGAGTTGGAGAACCTGGGCTCCGACCCGCAGTCCCAGCGCCGCCGCCACGAGATTCAGGACGCCATCGCCCGCGACGTGTCCCGCATCGAGAAGGACCCGGTCATTGTCGCCATCCTGGAGAAGATCTCCGCCATGCGCGAGGACGTGGCCAAGAAGGTCGGCCTGCAGCAGGAGATGGACACGGTCCGCACCCTGCCGGAGAAGATCCGCGAGATCCTCAAGGCCCGCGGCTACCGCAGCGGCAAGGAGCTGTACATCCAGTCCCTGGCCCAGGGCCTGGCCCTCTTCGCCATGGCCTTCCACGGCAAGACAATCGTCTACCGCACCACGGACTACAAGACCAACGAGTACCGCAACCTTTTGGGCGGCCTGCTGTTCGAGGGGCATGAGGACAACCCCATGCTCGGCTACCGCGGCGTGTCGCGCAACATCCACGATTGGGAATTGGAGTCCTTCAAGCTGGCCCGCGGCGCATTCGGTGGCGTGAACCTGCACCTCATGCTGCCCTTCGTGCGCACCCTCGAAGAGGCCCGCTCCATGAAGCGCTACCTCCAGCAGGTGCACCATATCCAGTCCGGAGACTCGGGGCTGAAGATCATCCTCATGTCCGAGATCCCCAGCAACGCCGTGCTGGCCAAGGAATTCATCAAGGAGTTCGACGGGTTCTCCATCGGCTCCAACGACATGACCCAGCTGGTGCTCGGAACCGACCGCGACAACGCCCGCCTGCGCCACATCTACGACGAGGAGGACCCGGCGGTGGTCTGGGCCATCCTGACGACCATCTTCACGGGCCAGAAGTTCCGCAAGAAGGTCGGCTTCTGCGGCCAGGGCGTGTCCAACTCCAAGATCATCCGCGGTCTGGTGTGCATCGCCGGCATCGTTTCCGCCTCGGTCGTGCCGGACACCTACCAGCAGACCAAGTTCGACATTGCCGAGGTCGAGTCCGAGAACATCCCGCTCTCGGGCCTGGGCGACTGGCTCACGGAACAGCACCTGGAGCGCCTGCACATGCTCCTGGCCGAGAACCGCTACGAGCACATTCTCAAGAAGAACACCTCCGGCGCAGATCTCATGGACTGGTACGAAGGCGAGCTGGCCCGCCTGCACGAGCAGCTGCAGTCCAACCTCGGCAGCGCCAAGGAGGACTTCTACCGTCAGGAACTGGCCTCCTTCCGCAGCATCTTCCACAAGCCGGTCATCTACGCCAACTGGGACTGGCAGACCACGGTCAGGGATGCCCTGCATCAGGCCGGGTTCGCCGACTTCGAGGAGCAGGAGAAAGCTCTGGCGGAGCAAAGGACCAAGATCTGGTAATCGAGGGCGGCGAAAGCCGCCCTTTTTCGTCCATGCAGTGGAATTCCATCCCCGTCACCGTGACCCGCAACCCCAGGGCGCGCAAGGTCTGGCTCAAGATGCGCTCCTGTCGGGGGATCGAGGTCGTCCTGCCGTACAGGGTTTCGGCGTCCGAAGTGCCGTCCATCCTCGAACGGCACAAATCCTGGCTCATGGAGCGTCTGGCCGACCTCGAAACCCGGGGCCAGGCGCCTGGGCAGAACCCCTTGCCGGATACGGTCGAACTCGCGTTCCTTGATCGCAAATTTTGCGTGTCCTACGGCGAAGGCGTCCGGCCCGAACTGCATGTCGCGGAAACGCAGCTTCGCGTGCTGCTGCCCGTCGGAGAGACCGGCGCCGGGGCGCTGCTGCTGCAGATGTGGCTGGCCGACCTGGGCACGTGCCATCTCGTCCCGTTCTGCCGGGAGCTTGCGCATCTGCATGGGGTGACCATTTCGAGCGTTCGGGTGCGGAACCAGGCCGGGCGTTGGGGCAGCTGTTCGGCGCGGGGAGGTATCAGTCTCAACGCCAAGCTTCTTTTTCTTCCCCGGCCGCTGGCGCGCAACATCGTGCTCCACGAGCTCTGCCACGTGGCGCACCGCAACCACGGACCAGCCTTCAAGGCCGCGCTGCGGGAACTCGACCCGCAGGCGGACCTGCACGAGGAGTTGATCAGGACCGCCTGGGCCGACCTTCCGGCCTGGACCAAGTGGCGCAAGGCGGACCTGGGGGATAAGACCCGGCGATGAATCCGGGAAAAACGGAGGAACGATGCGGAAGATCATGATCGCGTTCCTGCTGGCCGGCCTTTTCGGCTGCACGCAGGAAGCCCAGAACCAGTTGGGACGCTCCATCCAGAACTGGACCGGGACCAACGGTGTCCTTGAGGTATTCTCCGGGGACAAGCTCGTCCACCGCTTCATCAAGATCGACAAGCTGTCCACGGCCTACGGCACCTCGGACCGCCAGGCCCGGGGCTACCGTTTCGGCTACGGCGTGGCCGACACGGATTTCGACGGCAAGGTCGGGCCGGGCGAGAAGAAAGTGTACTTCGAGGTCGCGGAGTTCGCGACGTACGTGTTTTACGAGCAGCCCTGACCGAGAGGGTCGGCTGTCCGGTCGAGCTTCCGGCGGTCTTCCTTCAAGAGCGAAGAGTGAAGAGTGGAGGGCGTTGCGGGGCGGCCGCGTGTCGGGCGGTCTCTGCCGAGGCCCGTCGAAACTTCCTCACGGGCCTCGTACGGCGGAAACGTCGCGTTCCGGTGCGGCAGGCCCGGGTGGAGCGTTTGGCGACGTTTCCGCCAACGATGCCTGGCTCGGTCGGACAGTCGNNCCTCGGCAGAGACCGCCCGACACGCTCGGGGCTGGGCTTTGAGCGGGAGAACGGAAAGGCAGGGAAGCCGCGCGACTCAGTCGCGGTCCAAAGCCAGGGCGGCCAGGGCCGCCATACCCCAGGGCAGACAGTCCTCGTCCAGGCAGAAGCACGAGCTGTGCAGCCCGCCCCGGCCGTCGGCGGCGCAGGGGCCGCAGCCCATGAAGACGAAGCAGCCCGGCACCTTCTGCTGGTACTGCGAGAAATCCTCCCCGGCCATGACCGGATCGATGTTCCCCTCCACCTTTTCCGACATCTCCCCGAGAACCCGTGCGGCTTTCGCCGCGGCGGCAGGATCGTTGTCGACCACGGGGAAGCCCCGCAGATAGTCGAATTCGGCCTGCACGCCCATGCCTGCGGCCACGGCGTCCGTCATGGCGCGCATGGCCCCTTCGATCATGTCGCCCGTCGATGATGAGAGCGTGCGCACCGTGCCCTGCAGGAAGGCCNNGCCGTGTCCGGGATGATGTTGTAGCCCGTGCCGGCGTCGAGGCGCGTCACGCTGAGTACGGCCCGTTCGCCCGGGGGCACGCGGCGCGAGACGATGGTGTTGAGCTGGGTCACCAGGTGGCAGGCGGCCAGGACCGGGTCGACGCACTGGTGCGGGGCCGAG
>DPKT01000358.1:318-3181 GCA_003542385.1 Desulfomicrobium sp. | reverse complement strand
CTGCACGGCCTCGAAGTCGCCCTGGCTGGCCGCCGGAAAGCCGGCCTCGATGATGTCGACGCCCAGATTCTCCAGCTGGCGCGCCAGACGCACCTTTTCGCTGGCGTTCATGGTCGCGCCCGGAGACTGCTCGCCGTCGCGCAAGGTCGTGTCGAAGATGAAAATTCTGTCGGACATGGCTGTTCTCCTTTTTTAATACTCGATAATCGATTGATGATAAATACTGTTTTGGGGCGGCTGTTGCGCCCTGAATTGCCGTTTCCTGCAAACGATGCTGAGGGGGTTGCGTGTTCCTTTACGAGATCTTTTGAGAAGACTCTCGTAGGAAGGATTTCCCGCGTAGGGGCAGAATGAAGTAGGAGTAGATGAGGCCGGAAATGATGTAGCAAATGAAGAAGACGAAGCTCAGGAGCTTCGGCTCGGAGGCGACCAGGACGAAGACCAGCAGGGCCGTGACCGTGGCGCTGAAGCGATGGGCGCGGATGACTTCGGCGTCCTTGAAGGACGCGTAGCGGACGTTGCTGACCATCAGGATGGAAACCAGGAAGGCCAGGCCCAGCGTGATGCGGGGAACCCAGTCATGGATGGCTTCGGGGATGTAGGACGAAAACAGGACGAAAGTGGCCAGGGTGCAGGCCGCCGCCGGGATGGGCAGACCGATGAAGAACTTCTTGCTGATCTTGCCCGTCTGGATGTTGAAGCGCGCCAGACGCAGAGCTCCGCAGGCCATGACCAGGAAGGAGGCCATGATGCCCAGGCGGCCGAACTCGAAGGTGTTCCACATGTAGATCATGACGGCCGGACCGACGCCGAAGGCGACGAGGTCCACCAGGGAGTCCAACTGCACGCCGAAATCCGAGGCGGAGTTGGTCAGGCGGGCCAGCTTGCCGTCGAGGCCGTCGAAGACGCAGCTGACGATGATGGCCACGGCCGCCATCTCGAAACGGCCGTCGATGGACCACAAAATGCCCAGAAACCCGGTCAGCAGGCTGGCCATGGTCATCATGTTCGGGAGCAGGTAGTATCCCTTGTGCTTGGGCTTTGGGTGGTCCATCGTATCCTGAAAAACTGTTACTACCGCTTTTTCCGGGCCAGGACGGTCTGGCCGGCGAAGACCTTCTCTCCGATGCGGACCGTCGACTCATAGTCACTCGGCAGGTAAAGGTCAACTCTGGATCCGAACTTGATCAGTCCGAATCGCTGGCCGCGGGCCAGGCTGTCGCCCTCCTCGGCCCAGCAGATGATGCGGCGCGCGATGAGCCCGGCAATCTGGACCACGGTCCAGGTCTTCCCTTCGGCGTCCTCCACCAGCACGGCGTTGCGCTCGTTGTCCGTGGAGGCCTTGTCGAAGGAGGCGTTCAGGAATTTGCCGCCGAAGTAGGAAATGCGGGCGATGCGGCCGGCCACGGGCATGCGGTTCACGTGCACGTTGAAGACGTTCATGAACACGCACACGGCAGTGCGGTCCTCGCCCGTCAGGGGGTCGCGCATGGTCTCGACCTTGATGACCTTGCCGTCGGCCGGGGACACGGCCACTCCGGGCTCCTGGGGCACGACGCGCTCGGGGTCGCGGAAGAAGTTGAGGACCAGGAAGAGGACCGCCAGGAGCAGCGTGGCCATGAACCAGCAGTCCAGGATGGCGAAGGTCAGGGTGGCGACCGTGGTCAGGAAGATGAAGGGCATCCCCTCCAGGGAGAGGCCGATGGATGGCTTATGCATGAAAACTCCGAAATTATCTGATGCGCGTAAGGAACCTGAATTTGTACCGCCGGGTCCAACACGAGGCAAGCGCTAATTTAGCCTTCCTTGCCGGGGCGCTCGCCGGAATACTGTTTCTTCCACTCGTCCAGAAAGAGGATGGCCGTCTCCAGGCGGTCCAGTTCGCCCTGGCGGCTGCGCACGGCCCAGACCAGATCGTCGAAAGCAACCGTAGGGGACAGCCCCAGCCGTGACAGGAGGGCATCGAGCTGGTCCCGCAGGCTCTCGGGTATCTCCTCTCGCCACTGCGAAGGCAGGGCCGCCCGTTCCGGCATGAGGGCTTCGGCGTGCTGCAGCAGGGTGCGCATGCGGTGAACGTAGGTGTGTTCGGCCAGCACCCGCGCCCTGCCCCGCTGCGCCACCGCGGCCCGTTCCCCGGGGTGGGCGCGGAAATGCTCGATGGCCCGCAGCAGTTCCTCCATGTCCGAAAAGAGGGCCAACTCGCCCTCGTCGAAAAGCTCCGGCAACAGGCCGCGCCGGTCGACGAGCTGGAAGACCCCGCAGGCGGCCAGTTCGAAGGTCCGCGGGTTGACGAAGTCCCCGTCGCCGACCAGCACCCCGGGCCGCACCGATGAGTGCAGGTTCAGGTTGATGGCCGTGGCGTTGAAGATCTTGACCACCTCGTCGGTCTCGATGCGCTCCCCCTGGCGCTGCAGGAACGGCGCCAGCACCGTCTCCCCGTCCCAGTCGTTGCCCCAGATGCGCAGGTCGAATCCGGCCAGCTGCCGGAACGCCAGGCGGCGGTTGGGGTAGCCCGCGCCCACGAAGGACAGATCGCTGCCGTACCTCCGCCGTTCCACCGGCGAAAGCTCCAGGGGGCGGTGCACGGACGGGTCCGCCGCCAGAGGCAGATAGATGGAGTTGGGCTGCCCGGCTTCGGCCAGCTTGCGCGGGAAGTCGCCCTTCTGGATGACGGCGAAGAGGTCGTACAGGGGCGCGAAGGCCTGCCAGTAGGGAAAGACTTCGTGGTCCTCGACGAACCACATGGCCGTGGCCACCTTGTCCCGCTTCAGACGCTTCAATGCCTGGCGCGAAAGCGGGGCCTGGGCCATGGCCAGCACCAGGTCCGGGGAGAAGGCCTCGACCTTGGCCAGCACGGCCTGGG
>DPKT01000358.1:0-310 GCA_003542385.1 Desulfomicrobium sp. | reverse complement strand
CAGGCGGTCCGTGCCCACGCGCAGGGTCTTCAGGGCCGAGAACGCGCCGTAAAACCCGGGGGCCTCGAAGGTCTCCACCATGTGCCCGAGCTCGCGCAGGGCGTTTTCGCAGTACCTGCCGACGGGCAGGGAGCCTCCGTACATGGGCAGCACCAGCAGGATTCGCCGGCTCTCATTCATGGGCCCGACCTCGCAGTGTTTGGGGCAGCATCCAGTCCCTCTCTATCATCCAGAATTCATCCGCTACGCGCTCGCCGTCCCCGGGCCCCTGCACCCCGGCGCAGGCCGCGGCCATGGCCCTGAAGGCCCG
>DPKT01000262.1 GCA_003542385.1 Desulfomicrobium sp. | reverse complement strand
TTGAGGTTGAGCCATTCGAGGAAGAGGCTCCAGCCCGCGCCCAGGATGACGGAGGAGAGGACGATGACGAGATATGGGTTCATTGCGGCTCCATGGATGTTGACCGGTGGGCCTGCGATGGCAGTTCCGAAAAAAAATCGCAAGATGCGAAAAAAGAGTGTTGACATGCTCGCAAATGCGGGGATATATGCGGCTCTCCATTTAGGCNNAGGCGCGTAGCTCAGTGGGAGAGCACTTGCTTGACGTGCAAGGGGTCAGGAGTTCGACCCTCCTCGCGCCTACCAAAAAAGAACTCATAGGGAGGCTCAAGCCTCCCTATCGTGTTTGTGAGGCAAGGCATATGGCTCAGATTCAGGGACAGGACATCGAGATTCAGGCGGGGCAGACCTGCGCCGACGCCCTGCGCGGCGTGCTCTCCGGCAAGAAGATGAAATCCGTTGTCGCGTGCGAATGCGACGGCAGCCTCATCGATCTGGCGCAGACCGTGCCGGCCGGGACCGCGACCCTGGAGCCCGTGTTCCTCGAAACCCCCAAGGGCCTGGCCGTCCTGCGCCACAGCGCCGCCCACGTCATGGCCGAGGCCGTGAAGGAACTTTTCCCTTCCGCCAAGGTCACCATCGGCCCGGACATCGAAAACGGCTTCTACTACGATTTCGATTACGAGCGCCCCTTCACCCCCGAGGACTTGGAGCAGATCGAGGAGCGCATGCGCGCGTCCGTGGCCGCCAACCGCCCCTTCTCCCGCGAGGAGATGAGCGCAGGCGAAGCCAAGGCCCTCTTCGCCTCCATGGGCGAGACCTACAAGCTCGAAATCATCGACGACCTGGGCGCGGACCGGGTGTCCGTTTACCGCCACGGCGACTTCGTCGACCTCTGCCGCGGCCCGCACCTGCCCTCCACGGGCTTCCTGCAGGCCGTGAAGCTGACCTCCGTGGCCGGCGCCTACTGGCGCGGCGATTCCACCCGCCCCATGCTGCAGCGCATCTACGGCACGGCCTTCGCCACCCCCAAGGACCTGAAGGCCCATCTGGCCATGATCGAGGAGGCCAAGAAGCGCGACCACCGCAAGCTCGGCCCCCAGCTCGACCTTTTCAGCTTCCACGAACGCGGCGGCGCCGGCATGGCCTACTGGCACCCCAAGGGCGGCCTGCTGCGGACCATCCTCGAAGATTTCGTGAACAAGGAAATGATCCGCCGCGGCTACGGCATCGTACGCACCCCCCAGATTTTGAAGCGCGACCTGTGGGAGACCTCCGGGCACTACGCCAACTACCGTGAGAACATGTATTTCACGGAAATCGACGAGGTCCCCTACGGCGTGAAGCCCATGAACTGCGTGGCGCACATGCTCATCTACAACACGAGCCAGCGCAGCTACCGCGACCTGCCCGTGCGCCTCTTCGAGTTCGGCGTGGTGCATCGCCACGAGCTCTCGGGCGTGCTGCACGGCCTCATGCGCGTGCGCCAGTTTACCCAGGACGACGCCCACATCATCTGTCGCCCGGATCAGCTCCAGGACGAGATCAAGGGTGTCATGGCCTGGATCCAGGATCTCATGGGCGTGTTCGGCTTCGAATACACCATGGAGATCAGCACCCGTCCCGAGAAGTCCATCGGATCCGACGAGGACTGGGAGCGGGCGACCAGCGCCCTCATGGACGCCATGAACGAAATGGGCCTGCCCTACGCCATCAACGAGGGCGACGGCGCCTTCTACGGACCCAAGATCGACGTCAAGCTGCGCGACTGTTTGGGCCGCCTGTGGCAGTGTTCGACCATCCAGGTCGATTTCACCTTGCCGGACCGTTTCGACTTGGTATACGTCGGCGAGGATGGCGAGCGGCACCGGCCGGTCATGGTGCACCGCGCCATCATGGGCTCGGTCGAGCGGTTCATCGGCATCCTCACGGAACATTTCGCCGGGGCCTTCCCGGCTTGGCTCGCGCCCGTGCAGGCCCGCATCCTGACCGTGACCGACAGCCACAACGAATTTGCCCGTTCGTGCCAGGAAGCGTTGCGGCGCGAAGGGGTGCGCGTGGAACTGGATCTGCGCAACGAGAAGCTCGGGTACAAGGTGCGCGAGGCCCAGCTGGAGAAGATTCCGTACGCGCTTGTCATCGGTGATCAGGAAGTCGAGCAGGCCAGCGTCAACGTGCGCATGCTCGGCGGCACCAATCTGGGCGCCATGCCCATCGATGCCTTCGCCGCCCTGTTGCGGGAAGAGTGCGAGAAACCCTTTAAAAATGGAGGAATGAGATATTCTTTCAGCTGCTAAGGCCCGCCGGAACAAGCAAATCAGGGCCAAGGAAATCCGGGTTGTAGGAGATGACGGGAACCAGTTGGGCATCATGAGCGTGCCCGAGGCCCTGGAGCGTGCCGAACAATTGGGTCTTGACCTGGTCGAGGTGGCGCCCAACGCCAAGCCGCCGGTCTGCAAGATCATGGACTACGGCAAGTATCTCTACGAGGAAAAGAAGAAGTCCCAGGAAGCCAAGAAGCGCCAGACCCAGATCCAGGTCAAGGAAATCAAATTCCGGCCGCACACCGACGACCACGACCTCTTGACCAAGGTCAAGCACATCCGTCGCTTCATCGAGGACGGGGACCGCTGCAAGGTCACGGTCTTTTTCCGTGGGCGCGAGATGGCGCACAAGGATCGCGGACAGGTCATCCTGGACCGGGTGGTGGAAATGCTCGCCGATGTGGCCAAGGTCGAGCAGACTTCCCGCGTCGAAGGCCGGACCATGTTCCTGCTGCTGGCAGGGCTTCCCAAGAAATAGGCTCCCTTCCCGCCCCCAAAGAAAAATTTCCCGCCGTTTTGGCGGGAGGGAGCAGTATTGCCGGCCGCTCACGCGGCCATACGAGTCGTCCGAGGAGGAACTATGTCAAAGGTCAAGACCAACAGAAGTGCAGCCAAGCGTTTTCAGGTCACGGGCACCGGCAAGGTGAAGAGAAGCCATGCCAACATGCGCCACATCCTGACCAAGAAATCCGCGAAGCGCAAAAGACAGCTGCGTCAGTCCACCACGGCTGCCCAGTCCTGTGTCGCCGCCATTCGCCGCCTGGTACCGTACATTTTCTAGTTTCCGGCATCGGGCCGGAGCCTCAGCTCAGCGTATAGTCTTTTCCCACTATGCCTGACATCGAAAGGAGAACACCATGAGAGTCAAAAGAGGAAAAACAGCCCACAGAAGGCACAAGAAGTTTCTGAACCTTGCCAAGGGCTACCGCGCAGGCCGCAGCGTCCTGTACCGCACCGCCCGCGAAACCGTCGAGCGCGCCTTGTGTTTCGCGTACCGCGACCGGAAGCAGAAGAAGAGAGCCTTCCGCAAGCTGTGGATCGTGCGCATCAACGCCGGCGTGCGCCAGTACGGCCTGACCTACAACCGCTTCATGCACGGCCTGAAGCTCGCCGAGATCAATCTCAACCGTAAGGCCCTGGCCGACATGGCTGTCTATGAAAAGGACGCCTTCGCCAAGCTGTGTGAAATGGTAAAATCCAAGGCGAACTAGTGGCTCACGATATCATTCGAAAGCTGGAAAGCCTGGTCCCGGAGCTGACTGAAGCCCTGGGCCAGGCTTCTTCATTGGAAGAGTTGGAGGAACTGCGCGTCCGCTACCTGGGGCGCAAGGGCCTCCTGGCCGACCTCATGTCCGGGCTGACGGCGCTTTCGCCCGAGGAACGCCCGGCCGCAGGCAAGGCCGCCAACCAGGTCAAGACCGCCATGACCTCCCTGTGGGAGGACCGGCAGGCCGCTCTCAAGGCGCGCGAACAGGAGAAGGCCCTGGGCGCCTTCGACCCGTCGTTCCCGTCCTGGCAGCCGGACCTGGGTTCCCTGCACCCCGTGACGCGCGTGACCCGCGAGATCTGCGCGGTCTTCACCAGCCTGGGTTTCGAGGTCGTGTCCGGCCCCGAGGTCGAGAACGACTTCAACAACTTCGAGGCCCTGAACCTCCCGCCCGAGCACCCCGCCCGGGACATGCAGGACACCCTCTACATTTCCGACTCCATCCTGCTGCGCACGCACACCTCGCCCCTGCAGGTGCGGACCATGCTGGCCCGCAAGCCCCCCCTGGGCGTGGTCGCCCCGGGCAAGGTCTACCGCCGCGACTCGGACATCACGCACACGCCCATGTTCCATCAGGTCGAGGGGCTTCTGGTGGACACGAACGTGACCATGGCCGACCTGCGCGGCATTCTCACGGCCTTTGTGCAGACCGTGTTCAGCCATGAGACCAAGGTCCGCTTCCGGCCGAGCTTCTTCCCCTTCACGGAGCCCAGCGCCGAGGTGGACATCAGCTGCGTCATCTGCGGCGGCAAGGGCCGCGTGAACGGCGAGCCCTGCCGCGTGTGCAAGGAGACGGGCTGGGTGGAGATCCTGGGCTGCGGCATGGTCGATCCGGCCGTGTTCGAGAAGGTCGGGTACGACCCGGAAGTCTACACCGGCTTCGCCTTCGGCCTGGGTGTGGAGCGCATCGCCATGCTCAAGTACGGCATCGGCGACCTGCGCATGTTTTTCGAGAACGATCTGCGCTTCCTCCGGCAATTCGCCTGAGCGACATAGGGTTTCACCATGCTTTTGAGTCTCAACTGGTTGCGGGAATTCGTGCCCTACACGGGCGATGCCCAGACCCTGGCCGACAGGCTGACCATGCTCGGCCTCGAGGTCGAGGAGATCGGCCGCCCCTTCGCCGCCCTGGAGAAGATAGTGGTCGGCTTCGTAGCCGAGTGCGCGGCGCATCCTTCCTCTGACCACCTCTCGGTCTGCAGGGTCGACATCGGCACGGGCGAACTGCTCGACATCGTCTGCGGCGCGCCCAACGTGGCTGCCGGCCAGAAGGTGCTCGTGGCGCCCGTGGGCACGGTTATGCCCGGCGGCCTGGAGATCAAGAAGGCCAAGCTGCGCGGCCAGACGTCGTGCGGCATGATCTGCTCCGAGCGCGAGATGGGCCTGGGCGACAACCATGACGGCATCATGGTCCTGGACGCGGGACTGGCCGTGGGTACGCCCATCTGCGAGGCCCTGGGCCTGGACCGGACCGTCCTCGACGTGAGCATCACGCCCAACCGCGCCGACTGTCTCTCGGTTCTGGGCCTGGCCCGCGAAGTGGCGGCCGCCTTCGGCCTGCCCCTGACCGTGCCCCGGACCGAACTGACCGAGGGCGGCGAAGCCTTCGAGAATTTCCGCATCGAGCCCGACCCGGCCCTTTGCCCCCTGTACCAGGCCCGGCTCATCCGCGGCGCGAAGATCGGGCCGAGCCCGGCCTGGCTGCGCTACCGGCTCATCGCCGTGGGCCTGCGGCCCATCAACAACATCGTCGACGTGACCAACTACGTGATGCTCGAACTCGGCCAGCCCTTGCATGCCTTTGACTTTGACCTCGTGCAAGGTGGCTCAATCGTCGTGCGCGAGGCTCTGCCGGACGAGAAGATAACCACTCTGGACGGCGTCGAGCGAGTCTGCCCACCGGGCAGCCTGGTGATTGCCGACGCCGGGCGAGGGATTGCCCTGGCCGGCGTCATGGGCGGCGCTAACAGCGAGATCACCGGCACAACCAGGCGCATGTTCTTGGAGTCCGCCAATTTCCTGCGGACAACGGTCCGCCGTACGTCGCGCCGCCTTGGGCTGCGCTCCGAGGCGTCCGGCCGCTTCGAAAAAGGCGTTGATCCGACCGGGACGGTCCGGGCGATTGAGCGGGCGGCCGAGCTGCTGACCCAGATGGGTGCGGCGCGCAGGGTCGAGGGCATCATCGACGTCGTCGCCGAAACCCACGGCCCACAGCTGATTACGGCGCCGGTTTCCTATCTGCGGGATCTAATTGGCATCCCCTTGGATGGTAAGGAGATGGCTGACCTGCTTGGTCAGATCGGTATCACCGCGTGGCTGGCGGACGATCCGGCCGGTTCTGATTGCTCGGCGTCGTCGATCATCGCCGAGGTGCCGACCAGGCGCCTTGACGTTGAGGGCAAGGCGGACCTGGCTGAGGAGATCGCCCGGGCCTACGGCTACGACCGGATCAAGCCCGAGTTGCCGACCCTGGCGATGCCTGCGGCCTCACTGCCACCCCGCAGGCAGGCCGTGCAGAGGCTGCGCCGTGCTTTGCTTGGTTGCGGCCTCGACGAGTTGGTGACCTTTGCCTATCACAGCGCCGATGAGTTTGATCGGCTGCGACTGGCTGCCGACCATCCCTGGCGATTGGCCATGCCCGTGCTCAATCCGATGAGCGACGAGCAGGCCCTGATGCGGACCTCACTCGTTCCCAATCTGCTGCGCGTTGCCGCACTTAATGCGGGGCACGGCGTCGACGGCCTGCGGGCGTTTGAGGTCGGCCGCGCCTACCTGCCCAAGGCGTTGCCGTTGACCGAGTTGCCTGACGAGCCGCTCCGGTTGGCCGTCCTGC
>DPKT01000325.1 GCA_003542385.1 Desulfomicrobium sp. | reverse complement strand
GGGGCAGGCTCACGGCCTGGCGCACAGCCCCGAGAACGCCTGCGAAGGACGCCCCCGCGCTGGCCGCCAGGGCCAGGCCCAGGGCCTGCCAGTCGGGCCGGAAGACGAGGTTCGGGAACTGGAAGAACCGCCGGTAGATGTCCACGAGGTTGCCGCCAAGCCACAGCCCCACGATGGAGCCCAGCAGCGTGGCCGCCACGACGGCTGCCAGGGCGAACTGGAAATAGTGCAGGCCCACGTCCCAAGAGGAGTAGCCGAAGGCCTTGAGCTGGGCGATCTGCTCGCGCTGCAGGCGCACCAGCCGGGTCAGGGCCGCGCTGGTCATGAAGGCGGCGATGGACAGGAAGATGACGGGGAAGGCGATGGCGAAGCCCCGCAGCATGGCGATGCGGTCGTCGATGAGCTTGGTCGAGACGTGCTCGGTGCGGTCGAAGGCCACCAGCGCGCCGTAGGGGGCCAGGATGCGGTCCAGGGCCTTCTTCACGGGGCCCGTTTCGGCGCCGGGAGCCAGGGTCAGGACGACGCTGTTGAAGGCCCCGCTCAGGGCGAAGGCGTCGGCCAGGGCCCCCTCGCTCATCCAGAAGGTGCCGTAGCGGCGGTTGTCGGGCACGGTCTCGCCGGGCCGGGTTTCGTAGACGTACTCGGGCGACATGCCCACGCCGACGATGCGAAGCTTTGTTCGCGCCCCGTAGACCGTCGCTTCCAGGGTGTGGCCGGGCACGAAGCCGTGGGCCTTGGCGAAGGGCTCGCTGACCACGACCTCGTCCGGGCTGTAGGGTTCGGGCAGGCGTCCCTGGCGCAGGTGCAGGCGGTTGACCTCGGTCTCGCGGCCGTCGGGCAGGGACAGGACCAAGCCGTCGGCCGGTTCGCGCAGGCCTGGCAGGTCCAGGGTCAGGGTGCCCCTGACGCGCGTCTCCAGGGCGGCCACGCCGTCGATCTCGCGTAGACGGGCCTTCATGGAGTTCGGGGCGCGCTTTAGGTCGCAGAAGACGTCGGACAGGCGGTGGGAGGCGTAGTACTCGTCCCGCGCCGTCTCCAGGGACCTGACCAGCCCGCGGGCCATGATCATGACCATCAACCCGCAGGCCATGACCAGGGCCACGGCCGCCATCTGCCCCTTCATGGACCACAGGTCGCGCAGGAGTTTGACGTTCAGGGCGCGCATGTCACCAGGCCAGCTCTTCCGCCCTGCGGCGGGACTTATTGGTCCGGATGTCCGTGATGCGGCCGTCCGAGAGGAGGATGACGCGGTCGGCCATGTCCGCGATGGCCACGTTGTGGGTGATGACCACGGCCAGGGTGCCGAGTTCGGCGTTGATGCGCTCGATGACCGAGAGCACCGTGATGCCCGTGCGCACGTCCAGGGCTCCGGTGGGCTCGTCGCAGAGGAGCACGTCGGGGTTCTTGGCGATGGCGCGGGCAATGGCCACGCGCTGCTGTTCGCCGCCCGAGAGCTGGGAAGGGAAGTGGTCCAGGCGCGCCGAGAGGCCCACCAGGGACAGGGCCGCGGCCGGGTCCATGGGGTCTTCGGCGATGTCGGTGATGAGCGCCACGTTCTCGCGGGCCGTGAGGCTCGGGATGAGGTTGTAGAACTGGAAGATGAAGCCCACGGACTCGCGGCGGTAGGCGGTCAGCGTCTTCTCGTCGGCGTTGGTCAGGTCCTGGCCGCGGTAGGACAGGGTGCCGCTGGTCGGGGTGTCGAGGCCGCCCAGGATATTGAGCAGCGTCGACTTGCCGCTGCCCGATGCGCCCAGCAGCACGACCAACTCGCCGGGAAAGAGGTCCAGGCTGACCCCGCCCAGGGCCCGCACCTCCGGGGCCGCGCCGGTCTGGTAGACCTTGGTCAGGTCGCGGGCGCAGAGGAGGGGGGAGGGCGGTAGTGCGGTCATGTCGGGGGGCTCCGTGTTTTGTGCGGTTTTACTGAAGCACAATGGGGCCTTGAGGTCAATTTGCGCGGGCCGAAGGAAGGGGGGCGTCCATATGGTCCATCCAGTCAATCCAGTCCATTTCGTCCATCCCGTCCATTCTTGGCAAAGAGGCTCAGGGCAGGGCGCTATGGACTTGCGCAGGGCGGCGCGGGGCGCTTTGATCCGACAAGGGCCGTCGAAACTCCATCGCCGGCCTCGTAGGGTTTCCCCGTCGCGAGGGACGACGGGGAAACCGACGATGCCTGGCTCAGTCGGACAGTCGACGGCCCTTGTCGGATCAAAGCGCCCCGCTCGGGCGTATCGTTGGTCAGAAAAAGATAGATCAGGGAGAGGGGGGGAAAAGAGGCGCCCCCGGCTTGCGGGGGCGCGCGGGAAACTTACTTCACGTGGCAGCTGTTGCAGGCCAGGGGAGCTTCGCCCTGTCCCTGCTTCTTGAGGTCGCGGTGGCAGCCCACGCAGCTCTTGGAGGTGTCCTTGGTGGTGTGGAAGGCGTTGTAGAGGGAACTCGCGGTCGTGCGGTCCTTGGCGTTGTCGTGGCAGCCTTCGGACATGCAGCTCTGGAAGGTGTAAGTCTGCGGCACGGTGTGGTGGCAGTCCTGACATGCGATGTGCATGTGCGAAGCGTGGTTGAACGTCACTTCGGCTTTCTTGGGGGTGTAGTCCTTGACGCCTTTGGCGCTCATCAGGACGCTCTCGGGCATCTCGACGCTTCCGGCCATGGCGGTGGCGACACCGCCCAGAATCAGCAGCCCCACGAGCAGGGCAAGGGTTCCAATCCGTTTCATCC
>DPKT01000056.1:321-2708 GCA_003542385.1 Desulfomicrobium sp. | reverse complement strand
AGCCCGGGGCGGCCGTCGCAGTCGTGAAAATCGAGGCCCGGATCCTTGTCCACGACAAGGAATCCGGGCCCCTCAGCCACAAGGGAGAACCCGGGCGCTACCATTTCTTGTGCTTGTTCTTTTTCTTCCCGTGACCGGGAGGATAGCTGTGACGGTGCTCGTCATAGCGGCGGTACGGTTCCGCCAGATCCATTTCAAGCGTCACCGGGCCGTAGAGGCCCACGCGCAGATTCCCGGGCAGGCGGGTCGAAGCGCGCCAGCCGCCGTCGAGATAGAAGTAGAGCCGGCGGTCCAGATCGAAATACACGCCGACTTCCGGATAATAGTAATATCTGTAATACCGCTGCTTCTTGCGATATCCATGGGCCGGGGCGTGGGGCGGAGGCCCCTGCCTGTATCCGTCATCGCGGTATACCGGCGGAGCGGGTGCGATGACGCAGGCCTGCGTCAAAAATACAAGCGTGAGAAGAATCAAGACGTATCGTATTTTCATGAGAACCTCCCATCATGTTCTCTGTATAACCTTGTTGCGTCGACGGGCAAGGGTATAGCGCAGAATTGCATACCCGCATGAGACGGACAGCGCCGAAGCCGCCGTGGCCGCCAGCCGGATTTCGTTCACGGCCGGCCCGTCGTGCCCGGCGAGGGCGAGGCCGAGAAAAACGTTCACCGTGAACCCGGCCCCGCCCAGCAGCGCCACGCCGCCGAATTCCTTCCAGCCTATCCCTGCCGGCAGGGCGCACAGCCGCAGCTTTGTCCCCATCCAGCACATCCCGAAGATTCCTGCCGCCTTGGCCGGGAACATTCCCAGGAAGGCCGGCAGCGCCTCACGCTCCGTCGAGGAGCCCGCGGGAGCTTCGACCGGCGAAAAGCCGGCGCTCGCGAAGACCAGAATCGGCAGCGCCACGCAGCACACCGTTGGGAGCAAATCCTGTTCCAGTCCAAGAAGAGGGGAGGCGCTCGCGTCCCTGCTCCGGCCTGGAACGAAGAGAGCCGTCAGCGGGCCGGCCAGTACGGCCAGGGAGCCTTCGCCCGCAGCCACCGCCCACAGGACGGCGCCCGTCAGCACATATGGCGAGACAAGCTCAACGGCCGCAAAGCGCAGGCAGACAAAGACGGTCGCGCAGGCACCGGCAGCGGTCAGCACGGGCCAGGACGGCAGCCCGCCCTGCACTACGACCAGGACGACCGACGACCCGAGCAGGGAAAACATGGCCATGGTGGCGAACAGGGATTTCAACGCCGCGGGCGCGCGTTCCCCAAGGAGCGACAGCACGGCCAGCCCCAAGGCCACGTCCGTACCCATGGACGCAACCCACAACGCCCCGGAACCTCCCTGCGCCTTGGACAAAAGGGCATGAACCGCCCCCGCCGCGAGCATCCCGCCCAATGCGCCCAACGCGGGAAGCCGCAGACGGTCGGGACCGGCCAGCTCCTCCTCGGTCACACCTCGCTTGCACTCCAGGGCGACCACGAAGAGGAGGGCGCTCACGAGTGCCAGGTTGATCCAGACAAGCACGGGCCGCCCGAGGACCGCCTCTCCATAGGAAACGCCGAGCATCGGCGACCTGATCCCGGCGTACCAGGGCGCAAACCCCGTGTTCGAGACGATCACCGCCAGCGCGAAGGCCAGGACCGAAAGCAGCCCCGCCACGGACATCCACCGCAAGAAATTTTTGCACGAACCTGATATCATGGGCAAATCCTGTCATAATGATTCGCGGGGCAGTTGCCTCCCCTCGCGCTGCTTCTCTATGCTGCCGATATGCAGACCAATCCGAACTCCGGCTTGAAGTTTGCCACCTTGTGCACTACTCAGTAAATACTTGTCTTTTCCTCGCTTGCCGTGAAAAAGTTGCAGACAAAACGCCAAGGAGCGATGTTATGGAATCCTTTCTCGGAAAACTCTGGCACCACCTCCCGCCCCGGGAAGCGGCGGATCTGCTGCAGACCAACCTGGACAAAGGCCTCGACACCTTCGAGGTCAAACGCCGGGCCGAGCACTTCGGCCCAAACTCCCTGACCGCGACCAAGGGCAAAAGCAAGCTCGAACGCTTCCTGCTCCAGTTCCACCAGCCCCTGGTCTACATCCTCATCGCGGCCGGCATAGTGACCGCCGTGCTGGGCGAGGTCGTCGACTCCGCGGTCATCGTCGGCGTGGTCCTGGTCAACGCCATCGTCGGCTACATCCAGGAGGCCAAGGCCGCCGGGGCCCTGGAGGCCCTGGCCAAGGCCATGGTCACCGAGGCCGTGGTCATCCGCTCCGGCGCGACGCGGCGCGTCAACGCCGTGGAACTGGTGCCTGGAGACGTGGTCGTACTGCGCTCCGGCGACAAGGTCCCGGCCGACGTGCGCCTCACGGCCATCAAGGACCTGCGCGTGGACGA
>DPKT01000056.1:0-155 GCA_003542385.1 Desulfomicrobium sp. | reverse complement strand
GCCGACGAACTGGCCACGCCCCTGACCCGCAAGATCTCGAAGTTCAGCCACCTGCTCCTGTGGGCCATCCTCGGCCTGGCCGGCCTGACCTTCGTGGCCGGCCTGCTGCACGGCGAAAACCCGGCCGACGTGTTCATGGCCGCCGTGGCCCTGGC
>DPKT01000327.1:2378-2770 GCA_003542385.1 Desulfomicrobium sp. | reverse complement strand
GAAATAGCCATTATCAAGGCGGGCGGTTTGCTCAACTACGTCAACGACAGGCAGAAATAAGGCCTGCGGACGACATCATTTAACCCCAGACACTCCGTCGGAGATTCCATGCTCGATATACTGCGCAAAGGCGCTCAAAGTTGGGGAATCAAGATACTCTTCGGCATCATCATCGCCGTGTTCGTCCTGGCCTTCGGCATGAACCGCATGCAGAACGACACGGCCACGGTCGTGGCCACGGTCAACGACGCCCCCATCCACTTCCAGCACTACCAGGAACGCCTGCAGCGCAACCTGGAGCTCATCCGCCGCCAGAACCCGGACGTGACGTCCGAGATGCTCGCCCAGATGGGCTTCAAGCGGCAGATCCTCGACCAGATGGTGATGGAGGA
>DPKT01000327.1:0-2208 GCA_003542385.1 Desulfomicrobium sp. | reverse complement strand
ATGGACAAGCTCCAGGCCTATGTCGGCCTCACGGGGCGGCTGGGCGAGGAGCAGGCGCGCGACTATTACGAATACGGCCGCAGCACGGCCGTGATCTCGTACCTGAAGTACCCCTGGGAAAAGTACGCTGACCAGGTCAACGCCACCGAGGAGCAGATCGCGGAGCAGTACGCCGCGCGCAAGGACGCCTTCGCCGTGCCGGCCAGGGCCAAGATCGACTACCTCGCCCTGACCCCCGGCGCCCTGGCCGACACTGCCTCCGTGACGGACCAGGAGGCCCGGGCCTACTACGACCAGCGCAAGGACAGCTTCAAGATCGAAGAACAGGTCCAGGCGCGCCACATCCTGGTACGCGCCGAGGAAAACGCCACCGAAGCCGACGTCGCCAAGGCCATGGACATCGTCAGGAAGGCCCAGGCCGACCTGAAGGCCGGCAAGAGCTTCGAGGAAACGGCCGCGAAATTCACCGAGGACCCGTCCGGAACCCAGACCGGCGGCGAGCTCGGCTGGTTCGGCCGCGGCCGGATGGTCAAGCCCTTCGAGGACGCGGCCTTCGCCCTGGAAAAGGGTGCGGTCAGCGAACCGGTCCGCACCCAGTTCGGATTCCACCTCATCAAAGTGGAGGACAAGAAGGCCGCCGGCTTCGAGGAATTCGACAACGTCGCCGGCGAGATCCGCCGTTCCATCGCCGAAGATCGCGCCGCGGAGACGCTGCAGGACCGCCTGGACCAGGCGCTGGAGATGGTCCTCGTCGGCGAGCCTCTCGACGCCGTGGCCAAGGCCCTCGGCATCGGCGTACGCTCGACCGGCTCCTTCACCCGCGAACAGGGCCCGGTGGAACTCGCCGCCCTGTCTCCCGAGAACACCGCCGCCCTCTTCGACCTGGCCCTGAACGCGACGACACAGTCACCCCTGCCCTTCGAGGACGGTTACCTGCTCGCGGCCAAGCGTGAGCAGATCGAGGCCTCGGTGCAGCCGCTGGATGCCGTCCGCGAGAGCATCGTGGCGGCCATCGTGCGGGACGAAGCCATGAAAATGGCCAAGGCCGACGCCGACGCCGACCTGGCCCGGCTCATGAAGGGCGAAGCCCCGTCCGTGGCGTCCTCCGCCACGGCCGTGGAGACGGAACCCTTTGCCCGCCAGGGCTCCATCCCGGGCCTGGGCGCGAACCAGCTGCTCTCGGACAAGGCCTTCGTGTCCCCCGCAGGCGCCTGGATTCCCGAGGCATTCGCCTTCGCCACAGGATATGTCCTGGCCAAGCCCGTCAAGGTCACGCCTCCCTCGCCGGAGGAATGGGCCGCAGAGAAGGACCTGTGGGTCTCGACCCTCAATCAGCGCACCGAAGACCAGGCCATGCAGGCCTTCATGGCGGAGCTGCGGGCCAAGGCCGACGTTCGGCTCACGAACCCGGCCCTGCTCGACAACTGACGCTTCCCGAACATGACACGCGCGAAGGCCCGCCTCGATTGCCGAGGCGGGCCTTCGTTTTTTGAAAAGGACTTGTCGAATCAGGAGATCGCGCGCCTCAGAGCGTCACCCATTCCACCTCCGGGTCCCGGCCCCGTTCGAGCGTGAGCCTGGCCAGCCCGCCTTCCCCGCCCCTGGGCCAGAAGAGGGAGCCGGGGTTCAAGAGCCGCACGCCGCTGCCCAGCCTGCGCCAGTCGCGGATGTGCGTATGCCCGTAGCAGACGATGTCCGCCTCGGGAAACTGCTCGGCCACGGCCTCGCCCACACGGGAGCGCGGTCCCCAGCCGTGGCCCATGCCCAGACGGAAGCCTTCCAGCTCCAGTTCGCACAGGGCCGGCAGGGACCCGCGCAGCGGCGGCAGGTCGCAGTTGCCCTGCACCGCGTAGAAGCGCTCGTGGGCGTTGAGAAAGGCCCAGGTATCCTCGCCCACGCAGTCCCCCAAGTGCAGGAGAACGTCCGCGTCCCGGCAGAAGCGCTCGTACACGGCCGCCAGCAGCCGGTCCGGCCGTTCGAGATGGGTGTCGGAAATGACCGCGACGATCATGATGCCCCTTTGCCTCTGCGCGGTTGAATGACGAACTCGCATTCGATCCACAGCGGCTCGCCGGCACCGCCGAGGGCGCCCGTGGTGGCCTTGAGCGTCGACAGGAACGAGAGGAGGAAGGCCTGGAACTCCTCCCCGCCGGAGATGCGGTTGAGGACGAACTCGCCGATGCTCCCGTCCTCGCGGATGTTCAGGCT
>DPKT01000160.1 GCA_003542385.1 Desulfomicrobium sp. | reverse complement strand
GCCGCGCCCAGGAGCGGTCCCCAGACGGAGCGGGCGCCGCCGATGAGCACGTAGGCCAGGCAGGCCACGGAGGCGTCGAAGCTGCTCTGGCGGGCGTTCCAGGTGTTGAGGAACGGCGCGCTCATGGCGCCGACGACGCCGGCCAGGCCGCAGCCGATGACGAAGGCGCGGACCTTCTCGAAGGTGGTCGGGATGCCCATGGCCTGGGCGGCCAGCTCGTCCTCGCGGATGGCCATGAAGGAGCGGCCGGCCACGGTGCGCGTCAGGCGGGCGGAAAAGAGGAGCATGACGGCCAGGAGCGGCCCGAAGAACCACAGGTAGCCGAGGCGGCTCTCGAAGGGCTGCGGGATGCCGAAGAGGCCCACGGCGCCGCCGGTCACGTCGAGGACGAGGACGACGACATTCAATACCTGGACGAAGGCGATGGTGGCCAGGGCGAGGTAGATGCCGCGCAGGCGCAGGGCCGGGATGCCGACGGCCAGGCCCAGCAGCGCACTTGCCGCCAGGGCGATGAGCCATTCGACGGGATAGAGGGCCGGGCCCAGGGCTTCGCGCCAGGCGGCGAAGGCGGGACTGGTGCCCATGATGGCGGCGATGTAGCCGCCCAGGGAGTAGAAGCCGATGCTGGCCAGGGACAGCTGGCCGGCCATGAGGGGGTACCACAGGCTCATGCCCAGCAGGGCCTGCTGGACGATGGCCACGATGAGGAATCCGTAGTTTTCGAGGAACATGCCTAGACCTTCTGGATGGTTTGCCGTCCCAGAAGCCCCTGGGGGCGGGCCAGGAGGATGACGAAGAGCATGACGAAGGCCACGGCCTCCTTCATGGACGAGTAGTCGGGCGGCAGGAAGGCTTCGCCCAGACCGATGACGAGCCCGCCGAGGACGGCGCCGGGGATGCTGCCGAGTCCGCCGAGGACGATGACGGCCAGGCCTTTCAAGCCGTAGCTGACGCCGAAATACGGCCCGGCCAGGCCGAAGCTGGCGCCGATGAGGGTGCCGGACAGGCCGCCGAGGGCGCCGGAGATGAAGAATGTGGACAGGATGTAGCGGTCGACGTTGATGCCCAGGAGGCTCGCGGTCTCGGGGTTCTCGGCCGTGGCCTGCAGGGCCTTGCCCATGCGCGTGCGGTTCATGAACCAGGCCAGGGCCAGGAGCATGGCCAGGCTGACGACGAGGATGATGATCTGCACGGTGCGCACGGCCAGGACCTTGCCGTCCATCTTGAAGACCATGGCCGGGGGCAGGGAGCCGAAGATGCCCGAGGGGAAGGAGTAGATCTCGGCGCCGACCAGGAACTGCAGGCAGTTGACGAGGATGAGGGCCACGCCGAGGCTGCTGACCAGGGCCAGGAGCGGGTCCGCGCCCTTGGCGCGCAGGGGCCGGAAGGCCAGGCGCTCGACGAGGACGCCGATGCATCCGGCCAGGAGGGAGCCTCCGAGCAGGGCCAGGGGGAACGGCAGGCGGAACGGCAGGCTCATGCCGGCCAGGAGGCCGTTGAGGCCGAAATCGCCGACGGCCAGGGCGTAGGTGCAGTAGGCCCCGAGAGTGAAGACGGCGCCGTGGGCGAAGTTGATGATGCCGAGAATGGAGAACACCAGCGTGTAGCCGAGGGCGAAGATGGCGTAGACGGAGCCGATGGACAGGCCGTTGATGAAGCTTTGCAGCAGAAAGACGATGTTCATGATGGAGCCGGAAGCCGGGGAAGCTGGGCCTCCCCGGCCTGGGAAGCGTTATTCGGGCAGCAGTTCCATGGTGCCGGTCTTGCCGTCGTCGGCGACTTTGATCTGCGAGACGTAGAAGGTCTTCTGGGTGATCTCGCCGTCGGCGTCGAGGACGATCTCGCCCAGGGGCGTGTCGTAGGAGCTGGAGACGATGGCGGCATTGAGGGCCGTACGCAGCTCGGCGGTGTCCATCTCGGCGATCTTTTTGCCGGAGCCCTTCTCGACCTCGTTCAGGGCGTCCACGACGACCTTCACGCTGGTGTAGGCCTGGGCCGAGAACTGGGCCGGGTCCTTCTTGAACATGTCCTTGAAGGCGGCGGAAAAGGCCTTGTTCTCGGCGTTGTCGGCTTTCGGGCTGTAGGCCTGGGCGACGATGACGCCGGTGCATTCCTTCCCGCAGACGGGGTACATGTTCGGGGAGTTGAAGCCGTTGCCGCCGACGATGAGCCCTTCGTAGCCGAGCTGGCGCAGCTGCTTGACCATGTTGCCGCCGTCGGCGGCCAGGCAGCTCATGACGACCATTTCAACGCCTTCGCCGAGGATGGCGGTGACCTGGGTGGTGAAGTCCGTGTCCTTGACGCTGGTCTTCTGGATGGTGGCGATGTTCAGGCCCATGCCCTTGATGGCCTCCTGGAAGATGCCGGTCTCGGAGACGTTGAAGGCGTCGTCCTGGGCGTAGACCACGGCCACGTTCTTGACGCTGGGGTTGAGCTTGAGGGCGCGTTTCAGCGCGTTGGGCGCGACCAGGGTCATGGGCGCGGAGATGCGGGAGACGTACTCGCCGATCTGGGCGATGCCCTTGGCCGTGTTTGACGGGCCGACGACGGGGACCTTGGCCTGGTTGGCGATGGGGTTGGCGGCGAAGGCCTGCTGGGACAGGGTCGGCCCGATGATGGCCACGACCTTGTCGCGGGAGATGAGGTTCTGGAAGGCGTTGATGGCGCCGGCCTCGTCGCCGCCGGTGTCCTGGAAGGCCAGTTTGATGGGCGTGCCGCCCACTCCGCCCTTCTCGTTCAGGAGCTTTTCGGCGACCTTGGCGCCGTTGACCTGCTCCTCGCCGAACAGGGCGACGTTGGTGGTCTGTCCCACGGCGATGCCGACGGGGATGGGGCTGCCGACGGGCTCGGCCAGGGCCGTATTGGCGAGGAACAGTCCCGCCAGAAGGATGATGAATGGACGCATGGATTCCTCCGTGAAGGTGCGGACGGCCCGAGGTGATCTCCGGCCATCGATAAACGATTGGCTGGCCTATCAAAGAAGAAATACGTACGCAACCGGCAAATATGTCTGGCAAACGACATGGCGAATCATTCGCGGTCCGGGTCGTGGCGGGATGGCATCCCTCCCCGTCACGTGCGGCAGGTCATGGTTCGGTCGGAGCGGCAAGCCGTTCCAGAGTCATGAGTCTGAAAACAGGCGGGTGAAGACAGAGTCCAGGTCGCGGATGCCGACGGGCTTGCTGAGATAGGCGTCCATGCCCTGCTCAAGGAAGTTCTCGCGGTCCCCGAGCATGGCGTGGGCCGTGAGGGCGATGACGGGGATGCCTCTGACCCCGGCGTAGGCCGGGTCCGTGCGTATGGTCCGGAGGGCTTCGAGGCCGGTCATGACGGGCATCTGGATGTCCATGAGGATGAGGTCGAATTCCTGGACAGCCAGCAGTTCCAGGGCCTCCCGACCGTTTTCGGCCACGCTGACGCTGTGCCCCATCTTTTTGAGGAGTGCGGACGTGGCGATCTGGTTGATCTTGTCGTCCTCGGCCAGCAGCACGCGCACGGGCCGACCCGACGTCGTCAGTCCGGCCGGGGCAGGCGAAGACTCGACACGCGCCCTCGGCACGGCGAAGGGCAGGTCCACCACGACGGACGTGCCTTGGCCCAGGACGCTCCTGATCTCCAGGCTGCCGCCCATGAGCATCACGAGGCGCTGGGTGATGGCCAGGCCGAGGCCGGCGCCCTGGTAGGCCCGGGTGTAGGAGCCGTCGACCTGGTAGAACGGGGCGCAGAGCTGGTCCAGACTGATCTCAGGCATGCCGATGCCCGTGTCGCTGACGGTGAAGCGCAGCCTGGCCTCCCCCGCCGGAGCCGGCAGCGGCTCCATGTCCAGGCGCACACTCCCGTGCGGTGTGAATTTCAAGGCGTTGCCCAGGAGGTTGCCGAGGATCTGCACGACCCGCGTCTCATCGCCGACAACGCGTTCCGGCAGCCCTTCGGCCATGCGGCAGGCCAGGTCCAGGCCCTTTTCCCGGGCCGTCTGGGAAAAGAGTTCCATGACCGAGTCGCGCAGTTCCCCAGTGGAGAATTCGGCAGCGCGCACGGCCAGCCGCCCGGCTTCGATGCTGGAGATGTCGAGGATGTCTGCCAGGAGCCGCGTCAGGCGGTTGGCGGACTTGACGGCCAGCGTGATGAATTCGACCTGCTCAGTACTGGGGTCCGTGGTCTGGAGGAGCTGCAGCATGCCCATGATGCCGTTNNCATGTTGGCCAGGAACTCGGACTTGGCGTGGCTGGCGCTTTCGGCCTCCTCCTTGGCCCGGACCAGATCGGACTCGGCCTCCTTCTGCCTGGTGATGTCCTCGGTGAAGATGACGATGCCGCCCACGTCCCCCCGGACCGTGCGCCATGGCCGCACTTCCCAGCGCACCCACTGGCTCGAGCCGTCGGCTCGCTCGAAGCGGTCCTCGTCCTTGCGCACGACCTCGCCGTCGAGGCCACGGCGGTGTATTTCCTTCCATTCAGGGCCGATCTCCGGAAAGACCTCGTAGTGGGACACGCCCATGATGTCCCGCTCGCCCAGGCGGTAGTCGTCCAGCCAGCGCCGACTGACCGCGATGTAGCGCATCTCCCGGTCGAACATGGCCAGCGAGGCCGGAGCGTAGCGGACGAAGAGCTGCAGCCGCTCCTCGCTCTCGCTCAGGGCGGCCAGGGCATCCTCGGCCCTGGCGCGGGCGCTCCGCGCCTCTTCCATCTGGCGCAGGGCGGCGATCCTG
>DPKT01000158.1 GCA_003542385.1 Desulfomicrobium sp. | reverse complement strand
GGGGCCTGGGGACCATGGGCTTCGGCCTGCCCACGGCCATCGGAGCGGCCCTGGCCGCGCCCGAGCGCAAGGTCGTCTGCGTGAGCGGCGACGGGAGCCTGCTCATGAACATCCAGGAGATGGCCACGGCCGCCGAGCAGGGCGTCGACGTGACCGTCGTCCTGCTTAACAACGTCTGCCTGGGCCTCGTGCACCAGCAGCAGGAGCTCTTCTTCAAGGCCAACCACTTCTCGTCCATCTACGAGGTCAGCGTCGATTTCCCGCGCATCGCCCAGGGCTTCGGCTGGAAGACCTGGGACCTGGCCGGAGCGGACGACCCCGACGCCGTGCTGCGCGAGGCCCTGTCCCACAAGGGCCCGGCCCTGATCCACGTGCCCGTTGAGCGCGACGAGAAAGTCTGGCCCATGGTCCCTCCAGGGGCCGCCAACAGAACCATGCTCGGAGGTGAGAACCATGACTAGCCCGCGCACCGTCCTCGATGTCCTCGTCAGCAACCACCCCGGCGTGATGTCACACGTCTGCGGGCTCTTTTCCAGGCGCGCCTTCAACGTGGAGGCCATCCTCTGCCTGCCCCTGAACGGCGGCGGCGAGAGCCGCATCTGGCTCCTGGTCAACGAGGACGACCGCCTGGAACAGATGATCCGGCAGATGCGGAAACTGCAGGACGTGCACGACGTCCGCCTGCGGCCCGCGGCGACGGAGACCTTCGCCCGCCTGGGGGAGGTCATGGCCGATTGAACCGATGGGGGCCCTTGACCCGCAGTGCGCGATGCACTACCTAGGGGCCAGTTTTGCTTTTGAAATACGATCCCGCTTTGCCCGTCAGTCCATTGGCGGGCAAAGCATCTTTTTTTATTGCCATATGACAATCTCTGCACAGTAAGGACGACGATGAACAGGATTCCCATTTCAGTCGAAGGCTACAAGCGCTTGGAAAAGGAACTGGACGAACTGAAGAAGGAAAGGCCCGCCGTCATTCAGGCCATCAAGGAGGCCCGCGAGGAGGGCGACCTGCGCGAGAACGCGGGGTACGACGCGGCCCGCGAGCGCCAGGGGCTCCTGGAGGCCAGGATCAGCCACATCGAGTCGCGCATGATCCGCTTCGACGTCATCGACATCGACACCCTGCAGAGCGACCGGGCCGTGTTCGGCGCCACCGTGACCCTCGAGGACATGGAAACGGGTGATCAGAAGACCTACACCCTGCTCGGCCCCGACGAGGCCGATCACACCAAGGGCACCATCTCCATCGAATCCCCCGTGGGCCGCGCCCTGCTCGGCAAGCGGGAGGGCGACGAGATTTCCGTGCAGGTCCCCAAGGGCCGCGTGGACTACGAGGTCGTCTCCGTGATCTTCCAGGGCACGGCCGGGCTCAAGTAAACCACTCGCGCAAAACGCGTGCGACATGACCTCCGCTGGGCGACCTGTGGAGGTTTTTTTGCGCCCGTTTTGGGGGAAAGAGTGGATTCCCGCCTTCGCGGGAATGACGGTGAGGCGGCCCGTCAGAACGTGCTTCGTCCAAACCGGCGGAAGAACGCATCTCGTGGCCAGGCCTCATGTCATTCCCGCGAAGGCGGGAATCCATGCCTTTCGTCGTGCCGAATCATGCCGTGCGCCAAGCGAGGCGTCGCGGCCTGTCGGAAATCAGAAGAAGCGGTGCAGCAGCGCCTGCAGGCGGGTGTGGTCGAAGGGTTTGGAGAGGTAGGCGTCCATGCCGGACGACAGGAAGCGCTCCTCGTCCCCGGCCATGGCGTGGGCCGTCAGGGCGATGATCGGGACCCGGGCGTAGGGCGCGAAGCGCGCGTCGGTGCGGACGATGCCCGTGGCCTCCATGCCGTCCATGTCCGGCATCTGGATGTCCATGAGCACGATGTCGATCCCGGGGGTCTGCAGGCAGTCGAGGGCCTCCAGGCCCGTGCGCGCGCAGACGACGCTGTGCCCCATCTTTTCGAGCATGCGCCTGGCCATGGTCATGTTGACCACGTCGTCCTCCACCAGCAGCACGTGCAGGGGGCGGACCTCGCCGGCCGGGTCGGCGGTTTTCGCCTTCCTTTCGGGCAAGGATTCGGACCGCAGCAGGGGAAGGACGAAAAAGATGGTCGTGCCTTCGTTCTCGGCGCTCTCCACGGAGATGTTGCCGCCCATGAGGTGCACGAGCCTGCGCACGATGGGCAGCCCCAGCCCGGTGCCCTGGTAGCGCCGCGAGTAGCTGCCGTCGACCTGGGTGAATGACTCGAAGATGTAGTCCAGCTTTTCCGGCGGAATGCCGATGCCCTGGTCCCGGACCGCGAAGAGCAGGCGCTCGTGGCCGTTGGTCCGGCCAACGGGCCAGGCCTCCAGGGTGACCTGGCCGGCGTCCGTGAACTTGAGGGCGTTGCCCATCAGGTTGAAGAGGATCTGCCGCAGGCGCCCCTCGTCCCCGACGAAGCGGCCCAGGCTCTGCGGCTTTTCCAGGTGCAGGCGTATCCTCTTGTCCATGGCCAGGGCCTTGAAGAAATTCACGGCCTGCCCCAGCAGATCGTCCAGATCGAACGCCCGTTCCAGCAGCTCCATCTTGCCCGCGTCGACCTTGGTGAAATCGAGGACGTCGTTCAGCACGCGCAGCAGGTTGCGCGATGACTCCAGGGCAGTGCGCAGGTATTCCGCCAGCTCCGGGGGCGCTTCGGACTGCAGGCAGAGCTGCAGCATGCCCATGATGCCGTTCAGGGGCGTGCGCACCTCATGGCTGATGTTGGCCAGGAACTCGCTCTTGGCCCGGTTGGCCGACTCGGCCGCCTCCTTGGCCCGGATCAGGGCCTGCTGGGTGTGCTGGCGTTCCGTCACGTCGTCGAAGGCCACGGCCAGCTTTTCGCCGGGCAGGGCGAAGGCGTGGAGGCGGAAATACCCCTTGATGCGCTCGTCCTCGTAGCAGTGGGCGTCGCAGTTGAAACGGACCTTGGTGCGCAGGCAGTTCAGATAGGTATCGAGCATGGTCCCGCGCGGCCAGAGGTCCGTGAAGAGCATGCCACGGGCCTCCGACAGCTGACGGCCGATGAGGCGCAGGGCCATGGGGTTGGCGTTCTCCAGGACGAGGTTGTCGGGCTCGTGGTACTTGTAGATGAAGAGGCCCGCGGGGATGTCCCGGATGATTTCCTCGGCCGTCTGGGAGAACTCGTCGTGCCGCTGGCGCTCGATGGCCAGGGCGATCTGCTCCGATACCTCGAGCAGGATGTCCAGATCGTGGCGGGTGTACTGCCGCGGACTGGCGTAGTTCTGCACGATGAGCGCGCCGATGCCCGTGCCGCGCACCGTGAGGGGCACTCCCATCCAGCTCTGCGGGATGCCGCCCACGACGATGATCTTCCCGGCCGCTGCCAGGGCGCGCATTTCCTCGCCGCTCAGGATGTTGGGGATGTTGCCGCGCATGAGTTCGAGGGTCAGCCGCCGGTTGTCCGGGTCGTCCACGTTCTCGATGCGCGGGGACGCGCTGGCGATGTCGGTCGTTTCGTCGACCCAGTAGGGAAATTCCAGGGAGTTCCTGTCGGTGTTGAGGATCGCCGTGATAAGATTCCTGGCGTCGATGGCCTCGCACAGGATTTCGTGCACGCTGCGCATGAGGGCCGAAAAATCCGACCTGGAGTGGGCCGCCTCGTGGATGCGCAGGCGCATGGAGTGCAGGAGGGCGCTGCGGGCCAGGGTGTCGCCGGCCTTGCGGATGGCCGTGATGTCCACGCCCATGCAGGTCACGCCCGTGACCTGGCCCTGGATGTCCGTTTCGGTCACGGTATTCCAGCGGATGAGCAGGCGCCTGCCCTCGCGGGTCAGGATTTCGGCGTCGGACTTGCTGGGGGCGGCTTGCGCCGTGTCGGAAGCGGCTTGCAGGACAGAGCGCATGGCCTCGCCCTGGTCGGCGGGCACCAGGGTCTCGAACCAGTTGCGGCCGAGCAGTTCCTCGTCGCTCCAGCCCGTCAGGCGCTGCAGGTAGGGATTGGCGAAGACGATGCGGTCACCCAGGTCCAGGGTGACGGCGATGAAGTTGATCCGCTGCAAAAGGTTCTGGAAGCGTTTTTCCGACTCCATGAGGGCCAGCTCGAAGCGCTTGCGGCGGCTGATGTCGTCCATGGTCCCGAGCAGGCAGGGTTCGCCCGTGGCCGCGTCCCGGATCAGGCTTGCGTTCAGGGACACCCAGATGACCGAACCGTCCTTGCGCCGCATGCGCGTCTGGAAGCCGCGGATGCTCCCGTGCTCCTGCAGCAGATCGAGGTAGCGTTCGCGGTCTTCGGGGTCGACGTAGAGCTCGCGGTCGATGTCGCCGATGGAGGCCATGAGCTCCTCGGGGCTGTCGAAGCCGAGGATCGAGGCCATGGAGGCGTTGGCGCTCAGGAAGGCGCCGCTCGTCGTGGTCTGGGAGATGCCTTCCAGGGCGTGGTCGAATATGGAGCGGTAGCGGGCTTCGCTGCGGCGCAGGGCGTTTTCCGTGTTGCGCCTGCGGGTCACGTCCTGGAAGGTCCCCGAGACGATGCTCATGTTCCCGCTTTCGTCGGCCTCGAACTCGGCCCGGATGTGGGCCACGCGCGGTGAATCGGGCTTCAGGACGTAGCGGATCTCGATGCGGAAGGGGCGCCCGGTAACGACGCTGATGCGCATCTTGCGCAGGAAGCGCGCCCGGCTCTCCTTGACCAGGAGCTTCAGGAAATGGTCCAGGGACGGGGAGACCTCGCCGGGTTCGAAGCCCAGCAGGCGGTACATCTCGTCGGACCAGAAGGTCTGCCCCGTACGCATGTCGTGCTCGAAGGACCCGATGCGCGCATGGCGTTGGGCGCGCTCAAAGTGGGCGAGACGACGTTTGAGAGAGAGTTCGCTGTCGCCCTGCATCAGTTCCCCGATTTCTTGGCGGCGATGCCCAGACCGGCGAGATGGGCCAGCAGGGCGTCCCGATGCTCGCCCTGGAACTCGAGCACCCCGTCGCGCAGGGTGCCGCCGCAACCCAGGCGCTTCTTGCAGGCCGAGAGCAGGTCCCGAAGCTGGGTTTCGCTCATGGACAGGCCGGTCACGACGGTGACCCCGGCGCCCTTGCGACCCTTCGTCTCCCGCCCGACGCGCACGGGCCCTGCGGCCGAGGCGGGTTTGCCCGGCTTCGCGGAGCAGACGCATGTCGAGCGGCCGCATGTGCGGCACACGGTTTTTTCG
>DPKT01000157.1:439-17327 GCA_003542385.1 Desulfomicrobium sp. | reverse complement strand
CGAGGTGGACCGCATCACCTCCTTTCCCGAGGACGCCGAGACCCCGGCCGTGGTCATCGCCTCCAACCGGCGCCAGACCATGTCCGTGGCCGTGTACGGAGACATGGACGAACGGGTGCTGCGCGAAGTGGCCGAGACCGTGCGCGACGAACTCCTCCAGGACCCGGAGATCACCCAGGTGGACCTGAGCGGCGTCCGCAACCTGGAAATCGCCGTCGAGATCCCCGAGGAAAAGCTGCGCGCCCACGGCCTGACCCTGCGGCAGGTGGCCGACATCATCGGCCGCTCGGCCCTGGAACTCCCCGGCGGCAGCGTCAAGACCGACCAGGGCGAAATCCTGGTCCGGGTCAAGGACCGGCGCGACCTGGGCACCGAATTCGCATCCCTGCCCATCGTCACCACGCCCGAAGGTTCCGTTGTCCGCCTGGAGGACCTGGGCACCGTGGCCGACGGCTTCGAGGACACGGACCTCTACGCCCGCTTCAACGGCCAGCCGGCCGTGCTGCTGAACATCTTCCGCGTGGGGGACCAGACGCCCATCTCCGTGTCCGATGCGGTGCAGCGGCACATGGAACGGCTGGAGCGCATGCTGCCGCCCGGCGTGCAGCTGGCCAAACGCAACGACAGCTCCGACATCTTTCGTCAGCGCATGGACCTGCTGACCCGCAACGGCATCATGGGTCTGGCCCTGGTCTTCCTGCTCCTGGCCCTCTTCTTGGAGATCCGCCTGGCCTTCTGGGTCAGCATGGGCATCCCCATCTCCATCATGGGGTCGTTCCTGGTGCTGCCAGCCTTCGGTGTGAGCTTCAACATGGTCTCCATGTTCGCCTTCATCATCACGCTGGGCATCGTGGTCGACGACGCCATCGTGGTCGGCGAGAACGTCTACCAGCAGAAGGAGCGCGGCCTGCCCAATCTCAAGGCCGCAACCAGGGGCGCGCGCAACGTCGTGGTGCCGGTGACCTTCTCGGTCCTGACCAACGTCGTGGCCTTCCTGCCCATGTTCTTCGTGCCCGGCACCATGGGCAAGGTCTTCTGGGCCGTCCCGGCCGTGGTGGTCAGCGTCTTTCTCATCTCCCTGGTGGAGAGCCTCTTCGTCCTTCCGGCCCACCTCGGGCACCAGAAGTCCGGCGGGAAATCATGGTTCAGCGTCGTGAACAAGGCGCAGGCCCGTTTCAGCGCCGGATTCCTGAACGCGGTCAGGACGTTCATCGCCCCCCTGCTGCTGTGGACCATCCGACTGCGCTACCTGACCCTGGCCATGGCCGTGGCCGTGCTGGCCGGGACGGTGGGCTACGTGGCCAGCGGGCGCATGGGCATGGTCATGTTCCCGCGGATCGAGTCCGACTTCGCCTACGTCGAGGTGGCCATGCCCTTCGGCGCCCCGGTGGCCAGGACCGAGGCGGCCGTGGACCGCATGGTCCGCGTGGCCCGCGAACTGGCCGACGAGAACGGGGGCGAGGCGTTGGTGGAGGGCATCTACTCCCAGGTCGGGACGGGCAACGGCGGCCACGAGGGCTCGGTACGGGTGTTCCTGACGCCGCCGGAGCAGCGGCCGCTGCCCACCGCGGAATTCACCCGTCTCTGGCGGGAGCGCGTGGGGCCCATCGCCGGGGCCGAGTACGTCAAGTTCGAGGCGGACCGCGGCGGTCCGGGTTCCGGGGCGGCGCTGACAGTGGAGCTCTCCCACCGCTCCACGGACACCCTTGAACGGGCCGGCCAGGAACTGGCCCAGGCCCTGACCAAGTACGCCCAGGTCTCGGACATCGATGACGGCTTTTCCGCAGGCAAGGTACAGCTCGACGTGCGCATCCGGCCCGAGGGGCGCAGCCTGGGGCTGACCTCCCAGGACGTGGCCCGGCAGATCCGCTCCGCGTTTTTCGGGGCCGAGGCCCTGCGCCAGCAGCGCGGCCGCAACGAGATCAAGGTCATGGTCCGCCTGCCCAAGGACCAGCGCATCTCCCTGCAGAACATCGAGGACTTCCTGGTCCGCACGCCGGCAGGCACGGACGTGCCCCTGCGGGAAGTGGCCGACGTGGCCACGGGCCGCTCCTACACCAGCATCGACAGGAGGGACGGACGCCGCGTCATCTCCGTCACGGCCGACGTGAATCCGCCCTCCGAGGCGGCGGGCATCCAGGACGTCCTCAAGGACACGTACCTGCCGCAACTGCGGGACCGCTACCAGGGACTGGAATTCAGCTTCGAAGGGCAGCAGGCCGACATCCAGGAAGGCGTCAAGGCCTTGCTCTTCGGCCTGGGCATGGCCAATCTCTGCATTTTCGCCCTGCTGGCCGTGCCGCTGAAGAGCTACGTCCAGCCGCTGATCATCATGTCGAGCATCCCCTTCGGCATCGTCGGGGCCGTCTTCGGGCATCTGCTCATGGGCTACAGCCTGAGCCTCGTCTCCCTCTTCGGCATCGTCGCCCTCACGGGCGTGGTGGTCAACGACTCCCTGGTGCTCATCGACTGCGCCAACGGCAAGCGCCGGCTCGGCGAGGCGGCCCTCAGTTCCATTCACGGAGCGGCCCTGGAGCGCTTCAGGCCCATCCTGCTGACCACGGTCACGACCTTCGGGGGGCTCGCGCCCATGATCTGGGAAACGTCGCGGCAGGCGCGTTTCCTCATCCCCATGGCGCTGTCCCTGGGGTTCGGCATCGTCTTCGCGACGTTCATCACTCTCGGGATCGTACCCTCGCTGTACATGGTCCTCGAGGACATCAAGCGCTTCGGGCGGCGCCTGCGCGCATAGGAGGCGGAAATGGAAATCGGGGTGTTCATCGTGCTGGCCGCAGCCGGCGCCGCGCTGGCCTGGTTCTGGATGGACGGGGTGGTCAGCGGGGAACGGCGCATGGGTCACAGGCCCTGAGGGGCGCGGCAGCCTCTTCCGGAGGAAGAGAACAAGGAAGAAAAGACTTCGATTAGTGACAGAAATTGAACAATACGTAAGAGATGGATCCCCGCCTTCGCGGGAATGACGCCGTGATGGTGCATGAGGAGGGTGCTTAAAAAGAATCCAGGATTGCCGCACTGCAGGGGTGTAATCCCCGCGGAGGCGGAGATCCATGCCTTGCCCGCCTTTTCAAAGAACCACGGATTTGGCGCCCTTTCAAGGCTCCGCGCGAAATCGCGCCCCCCTCTTCGATGCCTCTCCCGTCATGCCTGCTGTGCGGTCCGCCACACGAAGCCGAGTATTCCCCCGACCTCCGGGCAAAAAAAAACCCTGCCGGAGCAGGGTTTCGGGCTCAGATCGACGCGACTACCATCTGGGCCGACGTTCACGCTCGGGGCGCGGGCGGGCTTCGTTGACCTTCAGGGAACGTCCGCCGTAATCGGCGCCGTCCAGGGCGGCGATGGCCTCTTCGGCGCCGCTCTCCATCTCCACGAAACCAAACCCGCGGGCTCTGCCTGTCTCACGGTCGGAAATGAGTTTCACATTGGCAACCTGGCCGTAGGTGGCAAACAGGTTTTCCACGTCCTGCTCGGTGGCACTCCAAGGCAGGTTTCCGACATAAATGTTCTTCGACATGATGCACTAGTCTCCTGTAAAAAAAACTGAACAATCCAGGTTGAGTCTCCCATCGGATCGTCGCGCCTTTGGGCCAAACCCCTTCCCGTCACCTCGTACCACGCATCAGCCGCATGACTGATACATGGCTGTGGAAAATACGTGGTTTACACTGAAGAGGCAAGAGTTTCTTTTAAAAAAGGGGAACAATTGCCGCACTCTTTTCAACGTCAGCCGATACAGCTATCTCCGAATGCACGTTGACAAGCTTTCGCTTGAAAAAGCTAACAATATTTATTACCAAATACAAATGTCCGCCACGACACCATCCGGAACCATCTTCGCCATCAAGCGCTACGCCCTGCACGACGGTCCCGACCTGCGCGTGACCGTCTTCCTCAAGGGCTGCCCCCTGTCCTGCCACTGGTGCCACAACCCGGAGGGAATGCGGCCGGGCACGCAGATACTGAGCCTGCCCGACCGGTGCGTGGGCTGCGGCGAATGCCTGACGGCCTGCCCCCAGGGCGCCCTCTCGGCCGGACCGGCCTCCGTTCGGCGGGATGCCGGAGCCTGCACGGCATGCGGCACGTGCGCCGAAACCTGCCCTGCCCTGGCCCACGAGGCCCTGGGCAGGAGTTGGACCGTGGCCGAGGTCATGGCCGAGATCGAAAAGGAACTCCCCTTTTTCGAGGGCAGCCAGGGCGGCGTGACCTTTTCCGGCGGCGAACCCCTGGCCCAGCCCGATTTCCTGGAAGCGCTCCTCGCGGCCTGCGTTCGCCTCGGCATCCACCGCGCCGTGGACACCAGCGGCTTCGCAACGGCCGAGACCGCGCTGCGCATCGCCCGCCACACGGACCTCTTCCTCTTCGACCTCAAGCACATGGACCCGGCCGAACACCGCCGCGCCACGGGCGTGGACAACGCCCCCATCCTCGCCAACCTCCGCCTCCTGGCCGAAACCGGGGCGCGCATCCAACTGCGCCTGCCCCTCATACCGGGGTTCAACGACGGCGGTGAGAACATACGGCAGACGGGCCTTCTTGCCGCCTCCCTGCCGGGAGTGGACGGCATCGACGTGCTGCCCTACCACGCCACGGCCAAAGGCAAGTACGCCAAGCTCGGCCTTCCCTACCCCGGGGCCGACATCCCCGCCGCCGACCCGCAGCGAACGCAGCGGGCCGCGGAAATCTTACGGAACTGCGGGCTCACGGTCCGCATCGGAGGATAGATGAACGACAGAATCGCCCGCCTGCGCCGGGAAAGCTTCGAGACCGAGCCATCCATCTCCATCGAGCGCGCCCTCCTCGAAACGGCCTTCTACCGCGAGAACTACGGCAAATATTCACTGCCCGTGCTGCGAGCCATGGTCTTCAAGGACCTCTGCGAAAAGAAGACCCTCTGGCTCGGCGACGGCGAACTCATCGTCGGCGAGCGCGGCCCGCGGCCCAAATGCGTGCCGACCTTCCCCGAGCTGACCTGCCACTCGGCCGAGGACCTGCGCGTGCTGAACTCCCGGCCCATGACCCGCTACCACGTGTCCGAGGAGGACATCGCCGCCTACGAGCGCGAGGTCATCCCCTACTGGACGGGCCGCTCCATGCGCGACCGCGTCTTCTCCCAAGTGCCGGACGAATGGCGCGCCGCCTACGAGGCCGGCCTCTTCACCGAGTTCATGGAACAGCGCGCCCCCGGCCACACGGCCCTGGACGGCACCATCTACTCCACAGGCATGCTCGACTTCAAAACGCGCATCGCCGACCGCCTGGCCCGCCTGGACTACCTGCACGACCCCCTGGCCTCGGACCGCGCCGAGCAGCTCCGGGCCATGGACATCGCCTGCGACGCGGCCATCGTCTTCGCCGAACGCCACGCCGACCTGGCCTGGGAAAAGGCCAAGACCGAAAAGGACCCGGCCCGCAAGGCAGAACTGACGCGCATCGCCGAAGTCTGCCGCCGCGTCCCAGCCCATGCCCCGCGAAACTTCTGGGAAGCCCTGCAGATGTACTGGTTCGTGCACCTGGGCACCATCACGGAACTGAACGGCTGGGACGCCATGACCCCCGGCCACCTGGACCAGCACCTCGCCCCCTTCTACGAGCAGGGCCTGGCCGACGGCACCCTGACCCGCGAGTCGGCCAAGGAGCTGCTCTGCTGCCTGTGGATCAAGGTCAACAACCACCCCGCCCCGCCCAAGGTCGGCGTCACGGCCAAGGAGAGCGGCACCTACAACGACTTCACCAACATCAACCTCGGCGGGCTGAAACGTGACGGCTCCGACGGCGTGAGCGACGTCTCCTACCTCATCCTCGAGATCGTGGACGAACTGCGCCTCCTGCAGCCCCAGACCAGCGTCCACGTCAGCCAGAAGACCCCCGACGCATTCCTCAAGGCCGCCGCCCGCGTCATCAAGAACGGCTACGGCTACCCGTCCGTCTTCAACACCGACGCCGTGGTCATGGAGCAGATCCGCGTCGGCAAGACCGTGGAGGACGCCCGCGAGGGCGGCTGCTCGGGCTGCATCGAGACCGGCGCCTTCGGCAAGGAAGCCTACATCCTGACCGGCTACCTGAACGTGCCCAAGGTCCTGGAACTGGCCCTGAACGACGGCCGCGACCAGCTCACCGGCCGCCAGATCGGTCCGCGCACGGGCGACCCGCTCGCCTTCGCGACCTTCGACGACCTCTACGCCGCCTTCACCCGCCAGCTCCAGTGGGTCGTGGACCTCAAGGTCCGCGTCAACAACTACATCGAACGCATGTACACCGCCCACTCGCCCGCGCCCTTCCTGTCCACGGTCATCCACGACTGCATCGAGAAGGGCCTCGACTACTACAACGGCGGTCCGCGCTACAACACCAACTACATCCAGTGCTGCGGCATCGGCACCGTCACCGACAGCCTCTCGGCCATCAAGACCCACGTCTTCGACACCGCCGCCGTGCCCATGGACCGCCTCCTGGCGTCCCTGCGCGCCAACTTCGACGGCGCCGAGGCCCTGCGCCTCAAACTCTGGAACAAGACCCCCTTCTTCGGCAACGACGACGACCGCGCCGACGACATCATGCGCCGCGTCTACGACTCCCTCTTCACCGCCATCGACGGGCGCCCCAACACCAAGGGCACATCCTACCACCTGAACATGCTGTCCACCACCTGCCACGTCTACTTCGGCAAGATGCTCGGCGCCTCGGCCAACGGCCGCCTCGCGCACCTGCCCGAGTCCGACGGCACCTCGCCCTCCCACGGTGCGGACCGCAACGGCCCCACCGCGGTGGTCAAGTCCCTGTCCAAGATGGACCAGATCAAGTCCGGCGGCACCCTCCTCAACCAGCGTTTCCTCCCGGACGTTCTCAAAACCGACCAGGACCTCGACAAGCTCTGCCGCCTCATCCGCACCTATTTCCGCCTGAACGGGCACCACATCCAGTTCAACGTGGTGGACACCGAAACCCTGCGCCACGCCCAGGCCAGCCCCGACGAATACCGCAACCTCCTCGTACGCGTGGCCGGCTACAGCGACTACTTCGTCGACCTCGACCTCGACCACCAGGAGGAGATCATCAGGCGGACCGAGCAGGAGATGGCGTAAGAGATGCCTCCGGCGGGCAGGGGGCTCGCCCCCTGCACCCCATTCATGTTGGCCTAACAACGAACGCCCGGAGCAAACCGGGCGTTTTCTCTTTCCAAATTCTTGCCTCCGGCGGGCAGGGGACGCATTCCCTGCACCCCGCCCACCCTCTTCCCAACCTCCCGCACCGCCTCAAGCGTGTCGGCGAGGTCCGAGCCGGGGCTGTCGGTTGTCCGACCGAGCCAGGCACCGCCCCCCTCGAAACCACAAGGCCGGGAAGCATTACGAGGCCCGCGAGGAAGTTCCGGCAGCCCCGGCCCGGACCTCGCCGACACGCGCCCCCCGCACTGCAAAAACAAACCTCCAACAAACACAACGCCCCCAATCGTTTCTCTCAACGGATCATCCATTCCTTCCAGAAAAACAAACGTCCGCTTTTAAGCCATTCATCTTGCATTTTCCCGTATTTTGGCCGATGCAAACAAGGATTTTCCGCCATACCGGCTGACCCAACCGTTTTTCATCCATCATCCGCAAGGAGGCTCCATGAAACGCATTCTGCTTTTCGCCGCCCTGGTCCTGGCCCTGTGCGCGACCACCGCGTCGGCCAAGAAACTGATCGTGGCCACGGACACCAATTTCCCGCCCTTCGAGTTCAAGGACCCTGAATCCGGCAAGCACACCGGCTTCGACGTGGAGCTCTGGGACGCCATCGCCAAGGAAATCGGGGCGGAATACGACCTCCAGCCCATGGACTTCAACGGCATCATCCCCGGTCTGCAGTCCGGCCAGCTCGACGTGGGCATCGCCGGCATGACCATCAAGCCCGAACGCGCCCAGGTCGTGGACTTCTCCGACCCCTACTACAACGCCGGCCTGCTGATCCTGGTCAAGGCCGACAACAACGACATCGCCGACGTCAAGGGCCTGGCCGGCAAGGTCGTGTCCACCAAGCTCGGAACCACCAGCGAGGACTTCGCCAAGAAGGAAGCCGGCGCCAAGGAAGTCAAGCTCTTCCCCAACAATGACGCCATGTTCATGGAACTCCTGGCCGGCGGCGCCGACGCCGTCATCTTCGACTCCCCCGTCGTGGCCGAGTTCATGCGCACCGCCGGCAAGGGCCAGGTCAAGGTCGTGGGTCCCCTGTACATGGGCCAGTCCTACGGCATCGCCTTCCCCAAGGGCAGCGACCTGGTGGCCAAGACCAACGCCGCCCTGAAGAAGCTCAAGGACAGCGGCGCCTACCGCGACCTGTACATCAAGTGGTTCGGCACCGAGCCCAAGTAAGCCCCGCACATCATCCCCGGAGGCAGGCATCGCTCCGCCTGCCTCCGTTCCGAGACATCCATGGCCTTCCAGTTCGAACCTAGCGTAGTCGTCGACACCCTGCCCATGCTCATGCGCGGCGTCTGGTACACCATCTACCTGACCGTGGGCGGACTCTTTTTCGGATTTCTCCTCGGCGTCACCGCCGGCCTGATGAAGATCGCCCGGCCCTGGCTGGCGCGCAAGGTCGCCGGGACCTACGTGGAACTCATCCGCGGCACGCCCATGCTGGTCCAGGCCATGTTCCTCTATTACGGCGTGCCCATGGCCGTGGGCATCCGCATTCCGCCGCTCATGGCCGGCATCATCGTCATCGCCGTCAACTCCGGGGCCTACATCGCCGAAATCGTGCGCGGCGCCATCCAGTCCATCAACGTCGGCCAGACCGAGGCCGGACGCTCCATCGGCCTGACCCGGGCCCAGACCATGCGCTACATCATCTGGCCCCAGGCCTTCAAACGCATGATCCCGCCGCTGGGCAACCAGTTCATCATCAGCCTCAAGGACACGTCGCTGCTCATGGTCATCGGCGTGGGCGAACTGCTGCGAACGGGACAGGAGATCGTGGCCGTCAACTTCCGGGCCTTCGAGGTCTACATGGCCGTGGCCATGGTCTACCTCGTCATGACCATGAGCATAGCCAAGGCTCTGAAAATGCTGGAAAACAGATTGATCAACAGGACGAAGCGGGCATGATCGAGATCAGGAATCTGCACAAGAGTTTCGGGGACCTGGAAGTCCTGAAGGGCGTCGACCTGACCGTCAGCGCCGGCGAGGTGGTCTGCATCATCGGCCCCTCCGGCTCGGGCAAATCAACGGTGCTCAGGTGCATCAACCGCCTGGAGACGCCGACCTCGGGCACCGTCATCGTAGACGGGCACGACATCATGGACCCCAAGACGGACATCAACTCCGTGCGCACCGAAGCGGGCATGGTCTTCCAGCAGTTCAACCTGTTCCCGCACATGACCGTCCTCGACAACGTGACGCTCGGCCCCATCAAGGTCCGCAGGATGCCCAAGGCCGACGCCGAGCACCTCGGCTACGACCTGCTGGCCAAGGTCGGCCTGGCCTCCAAGGCCGACGCCTTCCCGGAGCAGCTCTCGGGCGGCCAGAAACAGCGCGTGGCCATCGCCCGCGCCCTGGCCCTGCAGCCCAAGGTCATCCTCTTCGACGAGCCCACCTCGGCCCTGGACCCGGAACTGGTCGGCGAAGTGCTGGAAGTCATGAGGAAACTGGCGGCCGAAGGCATGACCATGATCGTCGTCACCCATGAGATGGGCTTCGCCCGCGAGGTGGCCGACAGGGTCATCTTCATCGACCAGGGCGTGATCCAGGAGGAAGGCGCGCCAAAAGATTTCTTCGGCAACCCCAAGAACCCCCGCCTGCGGGACTTCCTGGGCAAGATCGTGGGTTCGGGCCGGTAGGTTCCGGGTGAGGTCCGGGCGCCGAGTCCTGTTGAAAGGAAAGAGCGTCCGGTTCAGAAGGGACTGAACTCTGCCAGACGCTCCAGGCGCCGTACAAGAAGCGGCAGGCGTCGCTGGCTCCCGGCATCCCCTGGAAGATATCCGGGCAGGGCATCGAGGAAATCAACCTGTTTCAGAAGGTCCGCGAACTGACTCCCAAGGTATCGGCGGACTTCCGGTTCGGCGTTCCCGATCTCATCATCTATCTCCGCGCGTCCGTCCACGACCGAGACAATATCTTCCATGTCATGGCTGAGCATGAAATCGCCCCCGCCCTGCCCATGATAAGCCTCAAGTTTCGTAGCCAGAAAATATACGGGACTGACGCACCGGATCTTCACCGAATCCGCAACCACGACCTCTGCATTCCTTGCCGCATCTGAATACCAGCGGTTGGAAAAACCCAAAACCATCGGCTCCGTAGGCATGACGTCAAGCACGATCGGGCCGTTCCGGAAACGGCAGATCACGGTTTCGTCCATGGCTTCTCGAAAGCCCCGCGCCCGGAGCCTGTCCTGAAATGCGTAATACTCCCCACGGGTCATAACTTCGACAATTACATCGATATCGAGGGTGGGACGCATGGACGGGGCCGCCGGATCCGTGACCAGCAAGCCGGCCACAGCGCCCCCTAGGAAAACCACCTCTTCGGCAAGCTCGCCCAGCAGGCGCGCGGTCTCGACGACGCGCTCGACGCCGGCCTCCCTATTCCGCCGCACGCCGCAACGTCTCCAGCAGCATCTTCTCGGCCAGGGAGCGCTCCCGTGCCCGGCCTATGCGCATGGCGTCAAGCAGGGCCAGAGCCGCATACAGAGATTCGTCATGCCTGGCGGCCTCCACGGCCGCGGGAAACAGGGGAGTCAAGGCGGCGCCGCGCACCAGTCCTTCGGGATGCGGCCAGACATACGCCTCCATCTCCGCGGATTCCGAAGACAAAGGATGGCTGAGGACCGGCGCCGCAAAACCGGTCGGAACCCCTCTGGTCACGGGCCCGATATCCGGCGCAAAGGCGTACTTTACGCCATGCACGAGAAATTCCTCGCACGCCCTTCGGTGCGGCCGTTTGGTCTGCTTGTTGAACAGGCGCGCATGGTCGAGCCTGCCGACCCCCTTGTGCACTTCCGACGCACTCATGCGCAGCTCGTACGCCAGTTGATTGTAGGACCACGACCTGACGGGCTCCAGGGCCAGCTTGAGCAGGATCACCATATCTTGCGGCTTCAGCATAGTTTTATTTCCTATTCGCGAATCGCGAATAACACAAGCGCGTCATGGACAGTTTTCGCACGGCAGCCGACGGAACTACAAACCCGGTTCAGGGGTCGGTTCGGCCACCTTCCCCACCAGCTGCGCAAAGGCCGTAGGCACCGGCGCCGTCAGCGTCATGCTTTTTCCCGTGAAGGGATGGGCGAAAGTGACGGACTTGGCGTGCAGGGCCAGGCGCGGGAAGGCGTCGCCGCCCGCCCCGTACTTCCTGTCCCCGACCACGGGGTGGCCCAGGTCCGCCATCTGCACGCGGATCTGGTGCTTGCGGCCCGTCAGCAGTTCGATGTCCAGAAGCGTGTACTCACCCCGTTCCTGCACCACCTTCCAGGCCGTGCGCGCGAGCTTCCCCTGGGCCGTGTCGCGGGTGGAATACACCTTGTGCACACCGCTCTCCACAAGGTGCGAGATGACCAGGCCCGAGGCCTTGTCCATGCGTCCGTGCACCACCGCCGCATAGACCTTGGTCGTTTCGGGCCAGCGCTCCTGGAGGGTCCGCTTGGCCTCTTCGGACTTGGCGAAGATGACCAGGCCCGAAGTCTCGCGGTCGAGGCGGTGGACGATGAAGATCCTGTTGCGGGACTTGGAGTTGCCCTTGCGCACGTAGTCCGTCAGGGCGAAATAGGCCGTGCGGGTCTTTTCCGTGTCCGAGGCCATGGTCAGCATGCCGGCAGGCTTGTCCACGACGATGATGTCGCGGTCTTCGTGGACGATGCGCAGGTTCGACGGCAGATGCCGCGCGCCGGGGCGGGATGGGGCGGTCATGGCGTTCCCTGTTGTTGATGATTGCGTGGAGGCAGGCGTCTACCCGTTGCCGGGGTTCCGGTAAAGCCCGCGTTCAGGGCCCTCAGGCCTTTCCCGGCGCGGCTCCGCCGTCCCCGTCGAGAACCAGGCGTTCGAGGGTTTCGACGAGGCTCTTCATGTCCACGGGCTTGGCCAGATAGGCGTCCATCCCCGATGCCAGCAACCGCTCCCGGTCACCGGCCATGGCGTAAGCCGTCAGGGCCACGATGGGCACCTGCGCGGACTCGGCGAAGCGCGAATCCGTCCGGATGATCCGCGTCGTTTCCAGGCCGTCCAGAACGGGCATCTGCACATCCATGAAAATCAGGTCGACCTTCGCCCTCTGCAGCGTATCGAGGGCTTCCTGCCCGTTCTCCGCCTGGAAGACCTCAATGCCGCGCTTGCCGAGCATGGTCGCAATGCCGAGACGGTTGACGGGTTCGTCCTCCACCAGCAGCACACGCAGAGAGCCCATCCGGCGCCTGTCCGAAAGATGCAGTTCGCAGCACTCCGCGGCGGCAGGCTGCGTTGTCGCACCGAAGGGCAGGCCGACGGCCACGGTCGTCCCCCTGCCCACCTCGCTCTCCACGGACACGGAGCCGCCCATGAGGGTCACGAGGCCACGCACGATGCTCAGGCCGAGACCGGCGCCCTGCCGGCTCTTCTCGCCGGCGCTTTCCCCCTGTCTGAACGGCTCGAAGATCACCTCGAGGCTCTGGCCGTCGATGCCCGGACCGGTGTCCGAAACCAGGAACAGAAAATGCCTGTCGCCTTCGGAACCGTGCGGCAGCACGGAGGCATCCAGCCGCACCTCCCCGCTTCGCGTGAACTTCACCGCGTTGCCGAGCAGGTTCGACAGGATCTGCAGCAAACGGTGCTCATCCCCCGTGACCATGGCCGGCAGGTCATCCGACATGTGCACCGAAAGGCCGATCCCCGCCTGCCGAGCAGCCGGCTGGAAGAGTTCCCCGAGGGAATGCAGCAGCTCCCGCAGGTTGAACGGCTGGCGTTGAATCTGGATCTTCCCGGCCTCCACGCGCGACAGGTCGAGAATATCCCCCAGAAGGCGCGTCAGCCTGGTGCAGGAGAACACCGCCGTCGACGCGTAGTCGTTCTGCTCCCCGCTGAGCTCCGTCATCTGCAGGAGCTGCAGCATGCCCATGATGCCGTTCAGGGGCGTGCGCAGTTCGTGGCTCATGTTCGCCAGAAACGCCGACTTGGCCCGGTTCGCCGCCTCGGCCTGATCCCTGGCAGCCTGCAGTTCCGCCATGACCGCGGCCATGGCCAGGGCGTGCCGCTCCGTGCGCCTGCGCTGCGCCGAAAGGGACCAGATCACCGCGAAGAGCAACAGATCGACCGTCACGCCGCCGACGGCGATCAGCATGGGCTGGTCCGCCGGCATCCCATCCACGAACTCGGGCAGGGCCGCGAAACGGACCGTCCATGTCCGGCCCGGTAGCCCGATAGCCCGTTCGGTCACCAGAGTGCAGTCCTGCCCGAAAATCCGCTCCGGCTGGGAATCGTAAAGGAGGGAATCCTTGACCACCTCCTCCCCGTCGTGCACGCGGAAATGCAGATTCGGCAGTCCGTGGCCGAGAATCCCGTTCAGCAGATCGCGGATGCGGAACGGGCTGTACACGAAGCCCCGCAGGGCGGCCCTACGCTGTTCGACGGTGTCGACGGAGGCGTCCGGGCTGTAGAGCGGCAGATACATGAGGAATCCGAGCTGCACATCCTGGTTCGTCTCCTGCACGAGGGTGACCTTGCCCGAAACGGCCGGCATCCCGCTGTCGCGGGCCTGGCACATGGCGGCCCGGCGTACGCCCTCGGAAAACATGTCGTAACCGAACGCTCTCAGGTTCCGGCCGGAAAACGGCTCAAGAAAAACGATGGCGCTGTACTGCTCGCGCGCCCCCCGAGGACGGACAGCATAGTCCGCAAAACCTTCGGCCCGCACCTCGCGTTCGTGAGTCTCCAGTTCGTCCGGGGCGATCATCCTGCTGAAGCCCACGCCCTGGATGCCGGGCCAGTAGGCGTCGATCTGCAGGTTCTCGACGAACAGGCGCCAGTCCTCGCGGCTCACGTCATCCGACGCCAGGAAGAGCCCGATCCCGCTGCGCAGGACCTGCTCATATTCCTGCATGCGCTTGGTGATGGCCATTCCGGCCTTCTCGACTTCGAAATCGAATCTGTCACGAAGGTGGTTTTCCACGGATCTGGCGGAAATGTACCAGCTGAGCACCGTGATGGCCAAAGAGATGGCGAGCACCACCCAGGCCGAAACCTCGTTGTGCAGGGAGTCCGCCAGAATCCTGCGGCGGGACGTATGGCGAGAAGCTGTGGGCTCGACTTGAGGAAGCATGGGCATCCTGGGCATGTGCAGCCGCTACGATGAACAGATTCAACACGTTGGATTCGAATATCGCGACCAGGACGTCAAATCAAGCCGGAAAAAAAGATGCGCGGGACATGCCCGCGCATCGAAAGGAAAGGCAGGGAGCCAAGGGCTCAGTTGCCGCCGCTGATCAGGAAGCCCTTGGTGGAGGGCCCCGTGGAGGCGGAGGTGCCGGCGATCTTGGACAGGTAGGTGTCGCCCAGAGTCTCGATGTGGTTGCCGACGTTGTCGAAGTAGTTCATGTGGGCCTGCTCCTCCTCGATGATGGTCTCGAAGAGCTTGGCGCTGATGGGATCGCCGTTGTCGCGGCAGGTCAGCAGGAACTGGCTGTAGACGTCGATGGTGTCGTCCTCGAGCTGGGTGTCGTAGGGGAAGATACTGCGCACATCCTGGCCCTTCTTCAGGTCGCCTTCATAAGAGGTGGTCGGCTCGCCGCCGAGTTCCTTGACGCGCTCGGCGAACATCTCGGCGTGGCGCATCTCGTCGATGGCGATGAGCTTCATCTTGGCGGCCAGTTCGCCGTAGTCCATGCTGTCCAGGTTGTAGTGCTGGTTCATGTACTGGGTGATGGCGAAGAGTTCCATGGCCCGGGCCTGGTTCAAAACGTCAATAACGCGGGCCCTGCGTTCTTCCTTCGAAAGAGCCATATTATCCTCCTGAAATATTAAAGGTTTGCTTGCTTCTGCATGAAACATTGACAGCTTACCAAAGACAGGGCGCAAGCGGCAAGTCATTTCAAAACCGATTTTCCCGACCCGCTCTCTTGATGCCGCAGGGCATCGGGAGTACACAGCGCATCTTCACGCTCACCGCTTTTTTGCTCCAAGGAACGCCATGCTCGTCTACGCCAAACTCGTCGGCTCCGTCTTCTTCTGGGGCGCGACCTGGATCTCCGGCCGCATCCTGGCCCAGGACATGGGGCCCTTCTCCGCCGCCCTGCTGCGCTTCGTCACGGCCTCGGCCTTTCTGCTCTTCTGGTCCTGGCGCGTGAACGGCGCCTTCCCGGCCCTGCCGAAAAAGGACATCCTGCCCGTGGCCTTCCTCGGCCTGACCGGCATCTTCCTCTACAACGCCTTCTTCTTCACGGGCCTGCAGACCGTCCCGGCCGGACGGGCGGCCCTGATCATCGCCTCGGTGCCCGTCATCATCAGCATCATCTCGGCCCTCATGCTCGGCGAACGCCTCACGCCGGGCAAGATCGCCGGGACTCTCCTGTCCCTGACGGGCGCGTCCATCGTCCTCTCCGGGGGCAACCCGGTGAAACTCTTCCAGGGCGGCCTGTCCCACGGCGACCTCATGATCCTGGGCTGCGTGGCCGCCTGGACGGCCTACTCCGTGGCCGGCAGCCGGGTCATGAAGCGGGTGAACCCGCTCATGGCCGTGACCTGGTCCTGCATCCTCGGCACACTCATGCTCGTCACCCCGGCCCTGACCCACGGACTCCTGGACGACATCGGCCGGGCCAGCCTCGTGGACTGGGGCAACATCCTTTTCCTCGGCGTCGTGGCCACGGGCGTGGCCTTCACCTGGTACTACGCAGGCATCCGCGCCATCGGCGCCGCCCGCGCCGGCATCTTCATCAACCTCGTGCCCGTCTTCGCCATCGCCATGGGCTACGTCATCCTGGGCGAACCCGTGACCTCCGCCCTGCTCACCGGCGGCACCATGGTCATCTCCGGCGTGTACCTGGCCAACCGGCCGGGCGCATCGTAGGGGGGAGGGAAGAAGGTGCCTCCGGCGGGCAGGGGGCGCGCCCCCTGCACCCGCGTATGGGGGAGGGTTTTGTTTCGGTGATTTGACGCGTTCAGATTGTGCGCATGGACAGGCCGATGCGACGGCGCTTGACGTCCACTTCCAGCACCGTGACCTGCACCTGCTGGCCCGTGCGGACAACCTCCGAGGGGTCACGGACGTAGCGGTCGGCCAGGTTGCTGATGTGCACCAGGCCGTCCTGGTGCACGCCCACGTCCACGAACGCCCCGAATCGCGTCACGTTGGTCACGATGCCCGGCACGCTCATGCCCGGGTGCAGGTCCGCGATGTCGTGCACGTCGGCGAAACGGAAGACCTGAAAGGCTTGGCGCGGGTCGCGCCCAGGTTTCTCCAGTTCGGCCAGGATGTCCTTCAGGGTGGGCAGCCCCACCTCGTCCCCCACGTAGCGCGAAAGATCGATGCGCCTGCGCAGGCTTTCGTCCCGCAGGAGTTCGGCCACTCCGCAGCCGACATCCTTGGCCATGCGCCCGACCAGTTCGTAGCGCTCGGGATGGATGGCGCTGCCGTCCAGGGGGTTCTTTCCGTTCCGGATGCGCAGAAAGCCCGCGCACTGCTCGAAGGCCTTGGGCCCCAGGCGCTTGACCTTGAGCAGGCCCTTGCGATCCGTGAAAGGGCCGTTTTCCCGCCGGTGCTCAACGATATTCGCGGCCAAGACCGGGCCCAGGCCCGAAACGTGGGCCAGGAGTTCGGGGCTTGCCGTGTTCACGTCCACGCCGACCTGATTGACGCAGGACACGACCACGTCGTCGAGACTCCTCTTCAGGGCCGCCTGGTCCACGTCGTGCTGGTACTGGCCAACGCCGATG